>JAZFSB010000397.1:0-3326 GCA_036445935.1 Alphaproteobacteria bacterium
CTTCCCTGTTGCTGGACTTCCTTTTCGGCGAGATGGCGCTGAACATGAGGGCGGAAGAGAAAGCGCTCGCCCCATTATTGAGCGAGCGGTGCCTTCCTGAGGATATGCTGGACGCGGTACTGGATGACACTTGGAAAGCTCATTCCCTGATCGCGCTGCTTTTACCCGATATCGGCCACGGCCTCGCGTGCCTGTCAGATGGAGAAACACCGAAAAGACCGCTCGACTTCATCTTCAAATCGCTGGAGATGATCGACGCCGTCCAAAGGCATCTCGATCGCGAGGACCTCCTCCTTCTCGCCCTCGCCGAATTTCGCCTAACGACCGAGGACTATGTGTGGCTCGGGCACGCGCTGGCGAGACAGCACGGTCTTCAATACCCGGTCGCGGCCGACATGCGATTCGGAATGCCGAGCGATACACCAGGCATGGAAATCAACGAATCTTGGCGGCGCACCGCGTGGCGTCACAAGAAGGCGGAACTGTTCGACAAGCTACACTGACGGAGCCCCCCTTAGCCCGCTAGGGCATTTCGCGCAGCAGGCGGCCGCAGCCTTCGCGGGGTTCGCGGACATGCAGGCGATTCTGGACCTCCCATGACAGGGTGGCGTTGGTTTCGATGACCGGCACGCCGAAATCGTTCTCCATCATCTCGACGATACCCAGCACCCGCCAGGCGTTGCCTTGCAGATAGATCGCCTCGGCCTTGGGATGGCTCAGGAAGGTATCGCGGACATGGGCATAGACCCGGTGCGGCGACAGCTCGCCGGCTTCCTCGAACGGAACATCGATGGGCTCCATGGCGAGCACGTCGAAGCCGGCTTCGGTCAGGTACTTCCGGGTCATCTCGTTCTGCAGGGGTGAATAGCTGACCCCGATGATGCGCTTCGCGCCGAACACCCTGAGCGCTTTCACGATACCCTGGTTGGCGGTAAACATCGGCACGCCGACCTCGCGCTCCCAGCGCTTGATCAGCCGCGCCTCGCCCTTGTAGCCCTGCAACATGAAGGGCGGCGTACCGGAATGGTGGATCAGATCGACTCCCGACTCGGCCAGCCGGCCCGCGATCTCACGGTAGGAGGCAAGCGCGTTCTCGAATTCCTCCAGCGTGCCCGCGCGCACGCCCTGGACGATCGGGACCACTCCGATACCTTCCGGGATCAGCCGGATAAATTCTTCGGTCGATCCCGGCCGCATGGTCGGCTTGATCAGCCCCAACGTGCCCCGCCAGCTTGAAAATGCCATTCGTGCCCCCTGTTTTATATCCAATCGTCGCGCGGAACCGCCCTTGCCGCAACCCGCCCCCGCGCTATCCTCGACCCGAACCAAACAAGGGAGATAAAACATGGCATCGCTGGAAGGGCGTGTGGTTCTGGTGACCGGCGCGGGATCGGGGCTTGGACAGGCGGAAGCCGACATCATGTCGGCCCGCGGCGCCGATATCATCGTCCATGACAGGGACGCCGAGGGCGCCGAGCAGACCGCCGAGATGGTCCGGGCCAATGGGCGCGTGGCCCACCTGTTCATCAACGACATCCTCGACCTCGACGGATTCCGCGCCGGCGTGAAGGCGGCGGAGGCGGCGCTGGGGCACATCGACGGGCTGGTCAACAATGCCGGCATCAGCGGCGAGCGCCTGGCCATCGAAGATATCGACGAGGCCCATTTCGACCGCATGCTGGACATCAACATCAAGGGCGCGTTTTTCGCCACGCAAGCCGTGATCGGCGGCATGAAAGAGCGCAAATGGGGCCGCATCGTCAATACCAGCTCGATCTTCGGGCTGGCCGGCAACCGCAACGCCTCGCACTATTCGGCGGCCAAGGCGGGATTGCTCGGGCTGACCAAGGGCTGGGCGCGCGAATTCGGCGCCTGGAACATCACCGTCAACGCGATAGCACCCGGCACCATCCTGACACCGATGACCGACCGGCCGGAAAACCTGCCGATCCGCGAGGCGCGCCTGCCCTCGATCCCGCTCGGCCGCGACGGGGTGCCGAACGACATCGCCTGGCCGGTCGCCTGGCTGATGTCGGATGAAGCCGCCTATATCACCGGCCAGGTCTTGAGCCCGAACGGGGGGCTGACCATAACCTGACGAAGAATCTGTCATGACCGCACGTTTGATCTCTCTACTGATTCTGACCGCGGTCGCCACCGCCGTGCCGGGTCTTGCGTCCGCCGGGCCGGCCGAACGGCGGGCGGAAGACGCCGCCACCGAGGCCCAGCATCGCAAGGGCGAAACCGAGAAGCTGCGCGCGAACAGGCCGTCCGCACATCAACGCCCGGCACTACGCCATCACCGCGACGCGCTGAAACGCGCCGAACGGCGCGAGACAGGGGCCGCGCTCAAGGCCTCGGGGGCCGCCCGCGACGCCGAAAGGGCCGCGCATCAGGCCGAGCGTGCGGGCCGCGCGCGCGTACTCCGCCAGCGCCACGAGGATCGCCGCGAGCGCAGCCAGTGCGAGATTGATGGCAATGTACGCCGCCGATAGGAACCGAAATCCGACGGGTTTGCGCCAACCACCCCGACTGGCTATATACGTCTATACTCACTCTCGTGGCGCACCGACCAATCGGCGCGCCGGATCCGACATAGCTCATGACCTCAGAAATCGTCGTCCGCGGCGCGCGGGAACATAACCTCAAAAACATCGACATCGCGCTGCCGCGCGATTCGCTGGTCGTGCTGACCGGCGTGTCGGGGTCGGGCAAGTCGTCGCTCGCCTTCGACACCATCTATGCCGAGGGCCAGCGCCGCTATGTCGAAAGCCTGTCGGCCTATGCCAGGCAGTTCCTCGAGATGATGCAGAAGCCCGATGTCGATTCCATAGACGGGCTGTCGCCGGCCATCTCGATCGAGCAAAAGACCACGTCGCGCAACCCGCGCTCGACGGTCGGCACGGTTACCGAGATCTATGACTATCTGCGGCTGATGTACGCGCGCGCCGGCATTCCCTATTCGCCGGCGACCGGACTGCCGATCGAAAGCCAGACCGTGTCGCAGATGGTCGACCGGGTGCTGGAAATGCCGGAAGGCACGCGGCTCTACCTGATGGCCCCCATCGTGCGCGGGCGCAAGGGCGAATACCGCAAGGAACTGGCCGATCTGCAGAAGCGCGGCTTCCAGCGGGTCAAGATCGACGGCGAGCATTACGAAATCGAAGACGCACCCACGCTCAAAAAGACCTTCAAGCACGATATCGACGTGGTGGTGGACCGGCTGGTGATACGGCCCGATCTCGGCAACCGGCTGGCGGATTCGCTGGAAACCGCGCTTGAGCTGGCCGACGGGCTGGCGGTCGCGGAAAACGCCGAGGACGGCA
>JAZFSB010000398.1:0-5699 GCA_036445935.1 Alphaproteobacteria bacterium
GCGAACGCGTCATCCCGGCGGCGGAATTCCTCGAAGGGGTGATGACCACGGCGCTCGCCCCCGACGAGCTGCTGTGCGAGGCGCGCCTGCCGATCCTCGATCCCGACACGAAATTCGGCTTCCAGGAATTCAACCGCCGCGCCGGCGATTTCGCCATCGCCGCGGTGCTGGCGACGGCGCGGCTCGACGGCGGGCTCATCAGGGACGCCCGCATCGGCGTGGGCGGCGCCGAGGACCGGGCGCGGCGCATCACCGCCGCCGAACAGGCGCTCGACGGCAAGCCGCCGGGCGACGGCGTCTTCCGCGCGGCCGCCGATGCCGTCGCCGACGCCGTCGATCCGATGGAAGACATCAACACCAGCGCGGGGTACCGCCGCGACCTGGTCCGCACCCTGACCCGCCGCGCCTTGGAGCACGCCTTCGCATGAGCGATCAACACGACATTACCCTGACCATCAACGGCCACGCGTACGGCGTCAGCGTTGAGGCGCGGCGTACCCTGGCCGACGTGATCCGCGACGATTGCGGCCAGACCGGCACCCATCTGGGATGCGAGCACGGCGTTTGCGGTTCGTGCACCATCCTTGTCGATGACGAGCCGGTGCGGTCCTGCCTGATGTTCGCGGTCCAGGCCGACGGCAAGCAGATCCGCACCGTCGAGGGGCTGGCCGACGGCGACGTGCTGCACCCGCTGCAACGCGCCTTTACCGAAAACCATGCGCTGCAATGCGGCTATTGCACGCCGGGCTTCCTGATGCTGGCCGCCGGCGTGCTGGAGCGCGAACCCGACATCAGCGACGACGATCTGCTCGACGTGCTGTCGTCCAACCTGTGCCGCTGCACCGGCTACGCCAACATCGTCAAGGCCGTGCGCCAGGCCGCCGCAGAAATGAAGGCCGGCTGATGGCGGCGAAACTGACAGGCAAGCTCGGTGAATCCGTCCTGCGGCTGGAAGACCCGCCGCTGATTACCGGCCGCGGCCGTTTCGCCGCCGACATATCCTTTCCGCACCAGCTTCACATGCGTATCGTTCGTTCAAACTGGGCGCATGCCAAAATCACCCGCATCGAAACGACGGCGGCCAAGGCGTTGCCCGGCGTCCATGCGGTGTGGACCGCCGACGACATTACCGACGTGCCGCCGATCGAATTCCGCGAAGGCCATATCGAAAACCTGGCGCCCTACCGTCAGCGTGCGCTTGGCACCGGGACAGTCCGCTATGTCGGCGAGCCGATCGCCGCCGTATTCGCCGATGACGCCTATGTCGCCGAGGACGCGGCAGAGCTGATCGAGGTCGAGGCCGAAGAGCTGCCGGTGATCACCGATGCCAGCGCACCGCCCGCCGAGTTTTCGCCCGGCCAGTCGACCGAAGCCGATATCGTGCGCCAGGGTTATGGCGACGTCGATGCCGCCTTCGCCGAGGCCGCCCACATCGTCGAGGCGGAAATCAATGTCGGGCGTCATTCCGGCGTGCCACTGGAAACAAGGGGCGCCATCGCGCGCTTTGATGCATCGCGCGACGTGCTGGAACTGCACGGCGCCGCCAAGGTGCCGCATCGCAACCGCGAAACGCTGGCCACCATGTTCGACCGGCCGATAGCGGCGGTGCAGCTTTATGAATCCCATGTCGGCGGCGGATTCGGCGTGCGCGGCGAGCTCTACCCCGAAGACATCCTGGTCTGCGTGGCGACGCTTCGCTTCGGCCGCGCCGTGAAATGGATCGAGGACCGCCACGAACATCTGATGGCGACCAACCATTCGCGCCAGCAGCTTCACAGGGTCCGCGCCGCGCTCGATAAGGACGGCATGCTGCTGGCCGTCGACGACACGTTCTTTCACGACCAGGGCGGCTACGTGCGGACCCATGCGATCCGCGTGCCGATGATGACCTGCGGCATCCTGCTCGGCCCCTACAAGGTGGCGAACTACCGCGCCGCCGGCCATGTGCGGCTGACCAACAAGACCCCGGCGGCGACCTACCGCTCGCCCGGCCGGTTCGAGACCACCTTCGTGCGCGAACGCTTGATGGACATCATCGCGCGCGAGATCGGCATGGACGCAATGGAACTGCGCCGCCGCAATCTGGTGCGCAAGGAGGACATGCCCTACGCCATTCCCCTGCAGGTGCTGGGCGACGATGTCGAATACGACACTGGCGACTATGAGCGCCTGCTCGACATGACGATGGATCATTTCGACTGGACCGGCATCCAGGCCGATATCGAACGACGCCGGGAAGCAGGCGAAACAGTCGGTTCCGGCATCAGCCTGTTCGTTGAGAAAAGCGGGCTTGGCCCGTCCGACATGAGCCGCATCTCGGTAGACCGCACCGGGGCCGTCGAGGTCATCACCGGCGGCGCCTCGATCGGCCAGGGGTTCGAAACCTGCATGGCGCAGATCTGCGCCGACGCGCTGGGCGTCGATTACCGCAATATCCGCGTGGTGCACGGCCAGACCGAACGGATCGATCACGGCGTCGGCGCGCACGCGTCACGCGCCACCGTGCTGACCGGCTCGGCGGTCAATGAAGCCGCCCTGTTGGTTCGCGCCAAGGCGCTAGATGTCGCCGCCGAACAGCTTCAGGCGCCGGTCGACACACTCGATATCGTCGATGGCCAGGTGTTCCGCACCGACGATCCGGACGGCCCGTCGATCAGCCTGGGCGAAATTTCCCAGATCCTGGCCCCGACCCGCGCCCAGCCGGAAGGGCGCGATCCCCTGCTGGCCGCCGATGGCTGGTTCTATACAGATCACCAGACCTACCCCTATGGTCTGCACCTCGCGGTGGTGAAAATCGACCGCGAGACCGGGGGGATCAAGGTTGAACGCTTCCTGGTCGGCTACGACATCGGCCGCGCGGTCAATCCGATGCTGGTCGAAGGCCAGATCGCCGGTGGCTTCGCACAGGGACTCGGCGGGGCGATGTTCGAGGAATTCGTCTATGACGAGCGCGGCCAGCCACAATCCGTCACCTTCGCCGACTATCTGCTGCCCACCGTGGGCGAAACGCCGGCGGTCGAAATGCTGCTGCGCGAGGACTTCAAAAGCTCGCGCAACCCGCTTGGCATCAAGGGCGCGGGCGAAGCCGGCGTTACCGGCGTCGGTGCGGCAATCGCATCCGCCGTCGACGACGCCATCGGCCTGCCCGGCGCCGTCACCCAACTGCCGATCACCCCGCAGCGCTTAAAGGCGATCCTGAACGCGGCGGGGTAGATTGTTTCCGCTCAAGCCGTGGGCTATGATTTGGCCATTCACGCGTAATAACAATGAAACGGGAGGACCCCCATGGCCAAGATCAAGCATCTCGCCATCAAGACCGTCGATCCGGAACGGATGGCTAAATTCTATGTCGATGTGTTCGAGCTGGAAATCGTCGCCCGCAGCGAAAAGGGTGCGGTCTACCTGACCGACGGCTATCTCAACCTGGCTCTGCTCAAGGCGCGCGCCGACGTGCCGCCGGGGCTGAACCATTTCGGTTTCGAAGTCGACGACATGGACGTGATCACGGAACGGCTTGAAGCTGCTGGCATGGCCGTGCCCGAAGTGCGCCCCAACAATCCGCCTTATGCCGAAGAACGCGCCATGGACCCGGACGGCAACATGTTCGATCTCTCGGTGCACGGCTACCAAGCCCAGGAATTTCAGGCGGACCGCAAGACCAAACAGAAACAGCCGGCCTGATTTTTTCTATTGAGGCGGCACCGGCCCGCTCCCCCGCCCGGCCACCCACGGGATCGTACGATTGGGGTGGCCGGGGGGAGAGGGAGCGGGCCGGTTCGATTCCGCGCTAGCGGAAACACCCTACCCGCCGGCGATCAGCCCTTCGGGCCAGATCACGTTGAGCAACCCGTCGAACACCAGGAACAGCAACCCGATCATGACGGTGGTGGTGGTGATCGCCACCCACCATTTCTCGCGTGAGCGGAACCGCAGATAGAGCAGCGTGAACAGGATCATCGCCACCGGGAAGCCGGCGATCCAGATGACCAATAGCAGCCCGGCCAACCAGCCGAAGGCCTCCGATGCCGCGCGATGCAGTGATTTTCCGTCCTCGACCTCGACCGGCTTGATGTCGGAAAACTGCACGGTGGGGCCCGGCCCGGTAGTGGCGAACAGATCGTGGACTAGCTGATAGGTCACCAGCGCCAGGGTGGGAACGGCGATGGCGACGGGGAATAATAGCGCCTCATAGACCCAGTCGCGCGACTCCACGATAAAGAAGACGCAGGTGATGCCGAACACGGCGGTCAGCAGCGGACGCAGCGACCATTGCACCCGGGCCCGCCAGACCGCGCGCGCACGCCGGCCCTGACCCGGCTGATAGAAGATGCCGACGCCGATGGAAGCGAGACACAGCAGACCGATGAAGGCCGGCAGCGGTTCGGTGAGCCACTCCCAGCCATAGCGTTCGGTGGTCAGCCACAGCGAATCCTCGATCTTGGCGCCAAGGATGAAACCCAGGATCAGCGGCGGGCGCGGCCAGCCACCCCGCTTCATCGCCCAGCCGAGGAGGCCCAGCAGCAGGAGCGCCACCAGGTCGCCCATCACCTGGCGCCCCTGGAAGGCGCCCAGATAGATTACCGTGATCAGCACCGGGAAAATCCGATGCACGTTGATCATGGAAATCCTGGCGATCTGGCTGACGAACATGAAGCAGATGATGGCGCCGATGACATTGGCCAGCACGAGGCCCCAGACCAGCGTCAACGTCACGTCGATCTGCTTGGTCAGCATCAGCGGTCCGGGGATCAGCCCCTGGATCTGAAACGCCGACAGCAGCAGCGCCATGGTGACGCTGCCCGGCACGCCGAAGGCGATTGTGGTGACCAGCGCGCCGCCTTCCTTGGCGTTCGAGGCCGCATCGACGGCGATCACGCCGCGCACGTCGCCGGTGCCGAAGGTCTCGGTGTTCCTCGCTAATTGCTTGGCCATGCCGTAGGCGAACCAGTCGACCACCGTGCCGCCCAGCCCCGGGATAATGCCGATAAACACGCCGAGCGTGCTGGACCGCATCACCCCGCTCCAATCGGCCATTGTATCGCGGATTCCGCGCCATTTCTGGCGGCCGTCGATCGCGGCGGTCTTCGGCACGTCGCGGGCAAGATTGCCGCCGGCCAGCACCATGTCGATGATTTCCGGGATGGCGAAGATGCCGAGCGCGATGGCAATCAGCGGCAGCCCTTCCCACAGATAATCGGTGTCGTAGACATAGCGGAACGTGCCGGTCAGCGGGTCCTGCCCGACCGTGGTGAGCATCAGCCCGAACCCGGCGGCCCCCAACCCCTTGGCCAGCGCGCCCCGGCTGAGCACCGCGACCATCGAGATGCCGAGCAGCGCCAGCATGAGAAATTCGGGCGATCGGAACTGCAGCACCAGCGGCCGCAGCACCGGGATCGAGGCGAACAGCACGATCGCGCCGAGCACCCCGCCGATGGCCGAGGCCGAGAACGACGCGCCCAGCGCGCGCGCGGCCTCACCCTTCTGGGTCATCGGATAGCCGTCGAGAATGGTCGCCTGGGCCGCCACGGTGCCGGGGATGCCGAACAGGATGGCGGGGATCGAATCCGACGTGGTGGTGACCGCCGCCATGCCGATCAGCATCGCCATCGCTGGCACCGGCCCCAGATCGTAAACGAACGGGATCAGGATGGTCAGCCCGATAACGCCGCCCAGCCCCGGAATGGCGCCGAGCGCCAAGC
>JAZFSB010000399.1:0-4138 GCA_036445935.1 Alphaproteobacteria bacterium
TGGCCACGGCGCCTACGACCCATCGGAAACGTCGCTGGAGTCTGTATCCGGGGCGGCGTCCAGGTCACGCCGCACCGATGGCGACCGCAGCAGCTCGTCGATGTGCGCGCCTTCCTCGAACGCGCCATCGGCGACGAAGGAGAGCGCCGGAAGATGGCGCAGCGTCACGCGCCCAGCGAGCTGGCGGCGCAGAAACGGCGCGGCGCGGTTCAGCGCGATCACGACGGCATTGGTATCGGTGCCGCCCAGCGGCATAACGAAGGCGGTGGCGTTGCCGAGATCGGGGCTGACGCGAACTTCCGTCACCGTCAAAGATACGCCGGCAAGGTCGGGGTCGCGCAACTCCTCGCCGCGGGTCAGGGCTTCGACCAGACCGTGGCGCAGAGTTTCACCTACGCGAAGCTGTCTCTGGCTGCGTTCGCGCCCCGAGCGGGCGTCTCCACGTTGCGTTTTCATCGTTTCGGCCGGTCCAGGCGGACGGCCCACCGGTCCCTGTGCGGGGACGGGAAGGCAGTCGGCGTCAAAGGGTGCGCGCGATCTGCTCGACGTCGAAGCACTCGATCACGTCGCCCTGTTTCAGGTCCTGGTAGTTCTCGAAGGACATGCCGCATTCCATACCGTCGCGCACTTCGCGGACGTCGTCCTTGAAGCGCCGCAACGTTGCCAACTTGCCTTCGTGAATTACCACGTCGTCGCGCAACAGGCGGACAGATGATCCGCGCCGCACTAACCCCTCGGTCACGCGGCAACCGGCCACCTTGCCCATCTTGGAGACGTTGAACACCTCGAGGATGGCGGCGTTGCCAAGGAAGGTTTCGCGCTCTTCCGGGGCCAGCATCCCGGTCAACATGTCGCGCATGTCGTCGGTCAGGTTGTAAATGATCGAGTAGTAGCGAATATCGGCATTTTCACGCTTGGCCAGGTCGCGCGCCTGGGCATTGGCGCGGACATTGAAGCCAACGATCAGCGCATTCGAGGCCTGGGCCAGCGTGACGTCGGATTCATTGATGCCGCCGACGCCCGAATGCAGGATGCGCACCTTGACCTCGTCGGTCCCCATTTTGTCCAGGCTGGCGCTGATCGCCTCGACCGATCCGTTGGTGTCGGCCTTGAGCACGATTGGCAGTTCCTGCGTCTCGCCGCTCTCGATGTCCAGGAACATCTGCTCCAGCGTACCGCGCTGCGCCGCCGTCGCTTTTTGCATCCGCTCCTGACGCTGGCGGAATTCCGTGACCTCGCGCGCACGGGCTTCCGATTCGACCATGACAACATCATCACCCGCGGTTGGCGCGCCTGAAAGCCCCATGATCTCAACCGGCATCGCCGGC
This sequence comes from Alphaproteobacteria bacterium, assembly GCA_036445935.1. GTDB lineage: Bacteria > Pseudomonadota > Alphaproteobacteria > MPNO01 > UBA2964 > JAZFSB01. The sequence goes on from JAZFSB010000399.1 coordinate 1,329, forward strand.
CCGGCCTTGTCCAGCTTGTGTCCGGCAAAGTCGGTCATGGCGCGCACCCGACCCCATTCCGCGCCGGCCACCACGATGTCGCCGACATTCAGCGTGCCGCGTTGGATCAGCACGGTGGCGACCGCGCCGCGGCCGGTTTCAAGGTTGGCTTCGACCACCACGCCCTCGGCGCCGCGATCGGGGTTGGCCCTGAGTTCCAGGACCTCCGATTGCAGCAGAACCGCTTCGGCGAGTTTGTCGAGATTGGTCTTTTCAGTCGCCGACACTTCGACCGACAGGATATCGCCACCGAACTCCTCAAGCACGATTTCGTGCTGCAAAAGCTCATTGCGCACCCGCGAAGGGTCGGCGTCGGCCCTATCGATCTTGTTGATGGCGACGATGATTGGCGCACCAGCCGCCTTGGCATGGTCGATCGCCTCGATTGTCTGCGGCATGACCCCATCATCGGCGGCCACCACCAGCACGACGATATCGGTGACGTTGGCGCCGCGCGCGCGCATCGCGGTAAAGGCGGCGTGACCCGGCGTATCGATAAAGGTGATTTTATCGCCGCGCGGCATCTCGACTTGATAGGCGCCAATATGCTGGGTAATGCCGCCCGCCTCGCCGGCAGCGACATCGGTTTCGCGCAATGCGTCCAGCAGTGACGTCTTGCCGTGATCGACATGGCCCATAACAGTAACGATAGGCGGCCTGGATTCCAGCGTCTCGGGCGCGTCATCGTCGCGGGTAAGGCCGATTTCGACATCCGCTTCACTGACGCGGCGCATCCTGTGGCCGAATTCGTTGATGACGAGTTCAGCGGTGTCGGCGTCAATGGTCTGTTGCTGGGTTGCCATTACGCCCATTTTCATTAGCGCCTTGACGACATCGACGCCGCGCTCGGCCATGCGGTTGGCGAGTTCCTGCACGGTAATGGTTTCGGGCAGCACCACGTCGCGGATGATTTTGATGGCTTCCTGCGGCTGGTTCTGAAGGCGGCGATCGCGTTCGCGCGCGCGCCGGACCGACGCCAGACTGCGAGTCCGTTCCCTGTCGTCGAGCGCCTGGGCAACCGTCAGCTTACCCGCCGTGCGTCGGCGTGGCTCACCTCGGCGCGCCGCCGCCGGCCGGCGCGGTTCGAGCCGTGCCGCGGCGCGGCGTTTCGCCTCGTCTTCTTTCGCACCGCCCTGGGGTTCTTCGCGCCGCGAGCGGGGCGTGGTCGCGGTGTCCTGGGTGGCCAGACGCTTTTCCAGCCGGTCGGCCTGTTCGGCCGCCTTGCGGGCGGTTTCCTCTTCGTCCTTGTGGCGGCGGACCTCTTCCTCGCGGCGGCGGACGTCTTCCTCCTCGCGGCGGACGTCTTCCTCCTGGCGGCGGTCGACCTCCTCATCCTCGCGGAGCTGCGCTTCGTCGTCCTCGCGCTGGGCCTCGCGCCGGGCGGCGGCACCCTGGGCGGACTGCTCCAGAATTTTTGACGTCTGGTCGGCGCGCGAAACCTTGAGGGCGCGCGCACGAGCCGCGGCTTCTTCCTCGGTGAGGGTGCGCAACACGGCGGGGCGGCGCGCGGCTTCATCATTGACAGGCGCTTTGGGCTGCACCGGCGCGGCGGCAGGCTTGGGTGTTTCCTCGACGGTGATCTGGGCGGCGCCCAACACTTCCTTCATCTCGCCACTGACGCCCTGGGTGAAGGTCCGCTTGCGCTTAACCTCAACCGCGACCGATTTGGTCCGGCCGTGCGAGAAGCTCTGCCGCACCTGGCCGGCGTCGACGGTCTTCTTTAGTTCAAGCCGGCCGGGCCGCGCCTTGAGCAGCCGCTTTTCACCGTCTTCGTCGTTTTGCTTCTGCTCGGTCTGATCCGTCATGTCCTCACTACTTTCGTCCCGTCGCAACACCGCGGAAACCCGCTAGACGGTATGCTTCATCTGCAAGACGGGCCGCGAAAGCGCTCTTGGCGATCGCGGCAAAAACTGTAATGTCGCGGCCGAACATCCGGCCAAGCTCGGCGCCGGTGAACACGTCCACGACGGGAACACCAGCTCCCGCTGCACGCATGCGCGCAACCTCGTCGGGCGAGCCATCGCTTGCCAGCAACAGCAGGGCGACTTTGCCGCCCGCCAGCATCCCGCGCACCTTTTGTTTCCCGGCGACGGCCTTGCCGGCGCGGCGCGCCAAACCAACCAGTTCGGTGCCCCGACGCGTCAGCAGAAACTCTACGCGGTCCGCCAGATCTTCCTCTACCACAACCGGCATGCCGGCCGCCTTGGCGAACCGCCCCTTGGCGCGCGCGCGTTCGACTATATCGCGCGCGGCGATCAACCACAATCCGCGGCCCGGCAGGTTGCCCGCGACATCGGGCACGATGGTCCCGTCGGGGCTGGCCACGAAGCGCAGCATGCGTGGCGCCGGATGCCGGGCCCGGGTCACCAGGCAACGGCGTTCCGGGGTGCGCGCGCGGCGCTCCCTGGGTTTTTCCGTCGTTTCGGCGAAAGCCGTGGCCATAGGTTGTTCTCCGTCTCTCAGACCGCGCTGGCCGGCTTGTCGCCGTCCGCGGCGACTTCCGCCTCAGCCTCTGCTTCGGCCGGCTCTTCGTCGTCGAACCAGTGCGCCCGCGCCGCCATGATCAGCGTGTTGGCGTGGTCCGCGGACAGGTTGAACGCGCGCAGCAACCCGTCGTCGCGCGCGATCAGCTCGTCCGACGACAGGTCGGCGAAATCGTCCAGCGTCTTCACGCCGGCTTCGCCCAGCGCGACCAGCATGGCGCCGTTGAGGCCTTCGAGCGCCGCCAAATCGTCTTCGACGCCAAGCTCCGCTCGCCGCTGGGCGTATTC
>JAZFSB010000400.1:0-2499 GCA_036445935.1 Alphaproteobacteria bacterium
GGCTCGTTCATGGATTACCCGGTGCCGCGCGCCGACGATCTGCCGGCGCTCGACCCCATCCCGCACGATATCCCCAGCCCGACCAATCCGCTCGGCGTCAAGGGCGCGGGCGAGGGTGGCACCACCGGCGCGCCGGCCGCCCTGATGTGCGCCGTGCTCGACGCGCTGGCGCCGCTTGGCGTCACGCATCTGGATATGCCCGCGACGCCGCTGTGCGTCTGGCGGGCGATCCGGCAGGCCGAAGGCGAATAGCCCGCCTTCGCACCTACATCTTCAGCAGCCGCTTGGTGTTGCCGTTCAGGATCTTTTCGCGGTCTTCCTGGCACAGCGACACGCCTTCCATCCATTCGGTACCGGGCGCGTTTTCGACATAGGGCCAGTCGACCGAATAGAGGATGCGGTCGACGCCCATCTCCATCACCGTGCAGAGCAGCGCCGCGTCGGAGAAATTGCCGCTGGTGGTAAGCCAGAAATGCTTGCGGAACAGGTCGCGGAACGGCAGGCCGGTGCCGCGCGTGTTGAACCCGTGATCGATCCGCCACAGCGAGAACGGCAGGCCTTCGCCGAGATGGCCCAGGATGATCTTGAGGTCGGGGTATTTGTCGAAAACCCCGCTCAGCACCAGCCGCAGCCCGGCGGTCGCGGTCTCGACCGTGAAGCCCCAGCCGGCCGACAGGATCGATGGGTATTTTTCGGCGTAATCCTGGTAATAGGCCTCGATCACCGCCGGGTGCGGCCGCCCGGGATGGACGTAGATCGGCACGTCGAGCGCTTGCGCGCGTTCGAAGATCGGCCAGAAGCGCTGATCGTCGATGAACTTCCCGTCGGTCAGCCCGTGCACCATGGCGCCCCGGAAGCCGAGCTCGTTGACGCAGCGCGACAGCTCGTCGGGCGCGGATGCAGGGTCGCGCAGCGGCAGGGTGCCGAAGGCGCCGAAGCGGGATGGGTTGGAGCTGACGAACGCATTGAGCCGGTCGTTGACGCCACGGCCGCGTTCGGCGGCGTCGGACGGGTCGAACGCCTGGGCGCCCGGCGGACAATGCGACATCACCTGAATGTCGATGCCGGCGTCGTCCATCTGGCCCAGCCGTATCGCGCCGAGGTCCAACAGCTTCTCTCTCGTATTACCGCCGCCGCCCGCCTTGCCGCCGACCTGCTTGTCGACATCCGCGTCGAGATAATGTTCTTCGATGGCGATAATCTGGGTGCCGTTGGCCGATGTCATGGCGGTTTCCTCCTCTGCCCCTTGTTGATTGAGGCGGACTTTACCCCGCATTTACCGCAACCGCCATGCCCCGCGCGTTGCCAAATGCCGGTTCCGGGCCGATACTTGGGGTAATAAATAGAAACGCGCGTGGGTGATGCGCTTCGGACGGGAGGACGAAATGTTTGCCAAGATCAATCATGTCGCCATGGTGTCGAGCCAGTATGCGCTGGTGGGCAAATTCTACGAGACGCTGTTCGGGCTGAAGACGTCGCCGAACGCCCGGCCGAACAGCGCGGTCGCGGTAGGGGACGGCTATGTCGGGCTCAACATCAACCCGCGCAAGCCGGGGCGCGCCGGCGGGCTCGACCATTACGGCATCCAGGTAGAGGACGTCGAAACCGTCTATGGGCGGATGCGCGATAAATATCCCACGGTCAAATGGCTCAAGCGGCCCAGCAACCGGCCGTTCGCCGGAATCAGCACGCACGATCCCGACGGCAATATGTTCGATCTGTCGCAGGCCGACATGGAAAACCGCCAGGACGTCTATGCGGATGCCCCCCGGGAGCAGGACCGCTATATCAACCATTATGCGCTGCGCACCATGAACCCGGAACGCTGCGCCGAGTTCTATGCCGACGTGTTCGAACTCAGCCTGGGCAACCGCGAGGAAGGCGACGACAATTATTACGTTTCCGACGGGCGCATGACGCTGGTTCTGATGCCGTGGGACATCGACCTTTACGAAGGCGGCGGCATTTGCCGGCCCGGCCCCGACCATTTCGGCTTTAAGGTCGAAAGCGTCGAGGCGGTCAAAAAGGATATGGCCGCGATGGCCGAGCGCAACCAGCTTCTGGCGCCGCTGCCGGTCGGCATCGGGCCGGAAGGCAAGGCGCGGATGGATATGTTCGACCGTACCTGTCCGATGGGCCAGTTCCAGCTTTCCGATGTCGACAACGTGCTGATCGACGTGGCGGAGTAACAGTCTCCGTCGTTCCGCCGGCGCCCATGTTGCGATAAACGATATCGGGTTTGCTCGGCAGGTTTTTCCAGATAAAGCCCGAATAGTCAGCCGATCCGGTTGGTGCCGCCGCCAGCGTTCGGGCGATCACTATCTGAACGGTTGTTCCCGCGCCGTTCCGTGGTCTCGTAGCCGCCGTTCTGCAACCCGGGACTTCTACAGGGCACAGGATAAGCCTAGTCGGCCAGGCGCGCCAAGACATCACGATATGAAAATTAGTATCTGTGCACATGTCTCCAGGTCGGCTATAAACGCGACCGCGAAAATTAAA
>JAZFSB010000401.1:0-2719 GCA_036445935.1 Alphaproteobacteria bacterium
CGCCTATGTGCGGACCAATGGCGGGGTGGTGCCGTCCAAGACGGCGCAGTTCCTGCCCGGCCCCTACCGCGTGCCGGCCTTCGCCTGCGACGTGCAGGCGCTGATTACCAACAAGACGCCAGTCGGCACCTATCGCGGGCCGGGACGGTTCGAGGCCAATTTCTGCCGCGAGCGGCTGCTCGACCTGATGGCGCGCGATCTCGGCATCGACGCGGCCGAGATCCGCCGCCGCAATCTGATGCAGCCGGACGAATTGCCGTACCGCATCGGTGAGCTGGTGCCGGGCGATCCGGACGCCACCTATGACGCCGGTGATTACCCGTCGGCGCTCAACCGGCTGCTCGACGAAATCGGCTACGACGACTGGAAAGACCGCCAGGGCGAGATCATCGACGGCGAAGCCCATGGGCTGGGGCTCGCCTGCTTCATCGAGAGTAGCGCCGCCGGCCCGCCCGAGACCGCGCGCATCACGGCGAACGCCGACGGCGGGGTGGAAATCCGCGTCGGCGCCTCCTCGCTTGGTCAGGGGACGGAGACCGGCATGGCGCAGATCTGCGCCGAGCTGCTGGATATCGATATCGACCGCATCAGCGTGGCTCATGGAAGCACGACTTTGCTGCCATCCGGCGGCGGCACGTTCCACAGCCGCAACACGGTCATGGCGGGCAATGCGGTGCGCGTGGCGGCCGAGGCTTTCCGCGACCGGTGCCTTGAGCTCGCGGCGCTGCGCTGGAACGCGGCGCCAGACACATTGCGCTACGTTGATGGCGGGGTGCATCGAAAGGACGACACAGGCGCGGCCCCGCTGAAGCTGGACGACCTTGCCGCCTTCGCAGCCTCACGCGATGGTGACGGACAACTCAGCGCCGACGGGTCGTTCAGCAACGACGGCAAGGTATCCTATTCCTACGGCGCGCACGCGGCCCTGGTCGCCGTCGATATCGCCACCGGGCGGATCACGGTGAAAAAATACGCCCTGACCGAAGAGATCGGCCGCGCGCTCAACCCCGCCATGCTGCGTGGCCAGGCGGTCGGCGGGCTGGTTCAGGGGCTCGGCGGCACGCTGCTGGATCACATGATCTATGACGCCGACGGCCAGCTTATGACCAGCACCCTGGCCGACTATCTGCTGCCGACCAGCACCGACTTGCCGGAGATCACGGCGATCGCGCTGGAAGACGCGCCGTCCAAGCTCAATCCGATGGGCTTCAAGGGGGCCGGCGAAGGCGGTATCGTCGCCGTGGCGGGTGCTGTCGGCAACGCCGTGGCGCATGCGCTGAAGGACTACGATCTTCCGCTCACGGAATTGCCGCTGACGCCCGTCCGGCTGCGCGCGGCGCTTGCGGCACAAGAAAAGGCAAATCCATGACCATAGATGTTCACGCCCATTTCGTGCCGCCCGACGTGATTGAGACGCTGGCGGCCCGCGGCCAGGATTTCGGCATCGATCTGGTGGAAACCGAACCCGGCTGCCAGTGCTGCCGCTTCGAAAGCGGCATGCAGATCAGGCCGTTTTTCGACGCCATCACGAATACCGACAGGCGGCTGGCCGAGATGGACCGCCAGGGCGTCGCGCGCGAGGTTCTGACCATCTGGACCGATGTCTACGGCTACGACCTGCCGGCGGCGAAGGGGGCGCTGTGGCACACGGTGCTCAATGACAGCCTCACTCGATTATGCGACGCGTACCCTGAGCGGTTTTCCTGGATGGCGTCGGGCGCTTTGCAGGACGCGGCCCTGGCCGCGCGCGAGCTGGAACGCGCGATGAAAGCGGGTGCGATCGGCGCCATCGTCGCGGCCCATGTCGCCGGGCGCAATCTCGGCGAATGCGAACTCGATGAATTCTGGGCGGCCTGCATAGAGCTGAACGCACCGGTTTTCATTCACCCGGCGCAACCGATCGCCCCGCCCCGCGCCGAGCGTTTCGCGCTCAACCAGATCGTCGCCTACACCAATGACACGACCCTGACCGTGGGGTCGCTGATCTCGGGGGGCGTGATGGACCGGTTCCCGCAATTGCAGCTCATCCTGTCGCATGGCGGCGGTTCGGTGCCATACCTGATCGGCCGCTTCGACCGCATGCACTATGCCGCCAATCGCGCCGTGACCGGCAATGTCGCGGCCAACCCGCCGTCGGATTACCTGAGCCGGTTTCACTACGACACGATCCTGCATCACGGCCCGGCGCTGCGCTATCTGCGCGATCTGGTGGGTGTCGAGCAGATGTTGCTCGGCACCGACCTGCCCTTCCCGCCCGGCGACCCCGACCCGCTGGCGAGCCTGCGCGGAGCCGACTTCAGCGACGCGGAAATAGAACAAATCGCAACCCACAACCCGCGCAAATTATTCGGACTGGATTGAGTTAAATACCAATCGCCATGCCGTCCTTGCGGGGCTCGGACGCGCCCCTTAGCACGCCCTGATCCCAGTCGATCCAGATCGCCTGCGCGCCGCCGATGGGTCCGGGGGCGTCGTAAGTTTGATGTCCGAGACGATCGAGCCCGGCCCGAACATCGTCAGGCAGGCCACTTTCCACGCGCACTCCGTAAATCGGATCTACCACGTCGGGGAAGACGCGCGTCTGGTCAATCGCCGCCTGTAAATCCATCTTCCAGTCCAGCACATTGGTCAGCAGATGCGCGTGGCCGCAGGCCTGGTATTGCCCGCCCATGACGCCGAACGGCATTTGTGCCTTTCCGTCCTTGACCAGCATGCCGGG
>JAZFSB010000402.1:0-3592 GCA_036445935.1 Alphaproteobacteria bacterium
CGCGCGCGGTCGCCGGCATCGAACCCTATGCCAGCAATCTCAAGGCCGCGCCGAACGACATTCTAAAAATGTTCCTGCCCGAAGAGATCAACATCGTCGTCACTGGCGGCGAGACCCAGGGCGCATGGCGCATCTATGAAGGCCGCCGCGCAAAGGACTGCACGGTCTCGATCGACGCTTGGCGCTGAGGGGAGCTACTCGATTTGCCCTTGCCGCCCGTCGAGCGAACCCGTTAGGTTGCGCCACCTTGCAATTTCATCCCGCCAGCCTGACGTGTCCAAAATCCAACCTGTAAAGTCCGCTCGCCCATGAGTGACGAGAGCGCGCCTGCGTCCGGTTCGAGGGGTTTTGCCGCCTTTCGCAGCCGCGACTTCCGCCTGCTTATTTTCGGCAAGGTGTTCAGCTGGACCGGGCTGCACATGATGATGGTCGCAATCGCCTACCAGGTTTACGACCTGACCGGCGATGTGATGAATCTGGCCTATATCGGACTGTCTATTTTCGCGCCGGCGATGGGACTGGCCCTGTTCACCGGCTATGTCGCCGACCGGTTCGACCGCCGGTTGGTGCTGGCGCTCTGTTTCGTGGTGATGCTGGCGAGCGCACTGCTGTTTCTGACCATCACGCTTGCCGGCATGCCCGATATTTGGCCCGTCTTCGCGGTCCTGGTGCTACTGGGTGTAGGCCGCGCCTTTTACATGCCCGCCGCAAATTCGCTGGTCCCGAACCTTGTGCCGGTTACTGATCTACCCAACGCCATCGCCTGGAATACCAGCATCCATAAGATTGGCCAGGTGGTCGGACCGGCGCTGGGCGGCATGCTCTACCTCGTCGGACCGGAGATCGTTTATGCAACGGCCAGCCTGTGCTTCGTGATCGGAATCATTGCCACGTCACTGATCCGCACCAAGGTTGAGCGCACGGGGCGCGAGCCGATCAGCCTGGGCACTTTGCTGGCCGGGCTGACCTATGTTTATTCAAAAAACGTTCTGTTCGGCGCCATTACGCTCGACCTGTTCGTGGTCCTGCTGGGCGGGGTGACGGCTTTGTTCCCGGTTTTCGCCAAGGACATTCTGGAAGTCGGCGCGTCCGGCGCGGGTTTCATGAGAAGCGCCATGGCGGCCGGCGCGGTCGTCAGCGGGCTGGCGCTTACCCAGATCGCACTCGACCGCGCGGTTGGGCGCATCCTGTTCTTCACCATCTTCATCTATGGCGCGGCGACATTGTTGTTTGGCCTGTCGGAAATCTACTGGCTGTCGCTGCTCGCCATGGGGCTGATCGGTGCGTCCGATATGATCAGTGTCTATATTCGGGTCACCTTGTTGCAGATCGCCACGCCCGACGAAATGCGTGGCCGGGTCAGCGCGGTAAATTCGGTGTTCACCGGGGCGTCGAACGAGATCGGCGAATTCCGCGCAGGCGCCATGGCGGCGCTGATCGGCGTGGTGCCTGCTGTTCTGGTCGGCGGCGTCGGCGCCATCATCGTCACCGCGGCCGGCTGGAAGCTGTTTCCCGATCTGGTCAAGGTCGAGCGGATGGACCGCGAGCTTTAGTTTCGGTAAGAAATCCATAAGCGTCGAGCTGCCGCGCGCTGTAGATGCCCTTGGCCTCGTCATGGCTGAGCAGGAACGAACGTGCGTCCCAAAGCTCCGGGAAAGCCCGCTTGGGCAGGGTGGCACGCAGATATTGCAGGCCCGATCCGGCGGATCCGAGGGTGGATATCCGACCGCCGCCCAGAACGCGCGCGACCATCGCGATATGACGGTCGCGCCAGTTGGCGAAGGCTTCTTCCAGTTCAAGCAACGCCTCGATGACCGAGGCCGGCCACGAGAGAAGCGGCTGTTCGGCATATTGCAACAGAAAGACGATGGCGCGGCGGTCTGGCCGCTTGAAGAAAAACCGCATTCGGCGCCTTGCATCGCGGCCCGCGCGCGCGATCTCCCGGTTGCTCAGGCCACGCAACGCCGCCATCGCGCTCAAATCGTTACCCTGCGCCGCCATGAAAGCCGTTTCGTACCGCTGGGCGAACAGAGCGCCGTATTTAGGGTCTGGCCGGGCCCGGCGCGGCGGCGGAAACGCTGTGCGGCCAAGCCATTTCAGCGCATGTTGGCGCAAACTCCCGTGCTGATCGATATCGCGCAGCCGTCGGCCAAGCGCGTCCCCGGTCGCCGGCAGGGCGTCGAAATCATCGGTCCGGAATTCCTTGCGGCGTTTGTCCCATCGCGCCGTCCATTGCGCCTGATATTCCTGTAGCGATGTGTATTCGCGTTCGGCCGGGCTGTCATCGGACGCGCCAAGACGTCGGTCGAGATCGAGCTTTTGCCTTGCGTAGCGGCAAAGCCCCGGCTCCAGCATCCCCATCATCCATTCGACTTCGCGGAACCGGTAGGACTGGGTGCCGCTGGCCCCGAACAGATGTTTCCTGAAATTGTAAAAGCTGGTGGTGTCCAGCGTCTCCAGCAGCGGCATATGCTCGCGCGCCAGATCGAAGATGCCCGCCGCCCGGCGCAGATGCTTGACGATGGCGGGGATGTCGGATTCGGGCACAAAATAGGGTGCGGGCTGGGACAGCAGATAGCGGGCGTAAGTCAGCTCATCCAGAATCTGCGCGAACCAGACCTCGAGCGCCTGATGGGTGCGGATAAAGAACGCCTCGTCGGGACTGTCGGGCCGCCCATCGCCCCGCCTTTCCCGTGGCCGTACCTCGGGCAGTTGGTGCGGCAGGATATAGGCCTCGTAATTCATCTTCGCGGCCATGTGACTTTCCTCGCTAACTAACGAACCAGCTTTTCCTTGATCAGACGTTCCGCATGGGCGAAATCGATGTCATCGAGCGACTCCGCCGTCCGCGTCAGCTCCTGCAGGATCGACGTCTCGATCGCTCCCCGCGCATAGGCCTCGGCGTAGGGCAGCAGATGAAACATCACCATGGAATAGCGCGGAATAAAAATGTCGGGATACATCTCCTCCAGCTTCCAGGCCAGTTCACGTTGTAGCAGGAACGCCGGATCGCGCACCGAATCCCGCATCTCGACATAGTTTTCGAGCGCCATGTCGGCGATGGCGTCACCGTTCGGCTTGCGCTCTTCCTCGAAGGCGGTGAACACGCTTTCCCAATCAGCGCCCAGCCGTTCGACACAATCATCAAGCGCCACGCAATCCTCAAATCCGGCATTCATCCCCTGGCCGTGAAACGGTACGACAGCGTGGGCCGCGTCGCCCAAGAGCACGGCGCCCGCGCGGTAGCGCCAGGGCTTGCAGCGAATGGTGCTAAGCGAACCTGTCGGGTTGCGCGAAAACGTGTCCACCAGATCGTCCAGCAAGGGGACGGCATCGGCGAAGTTGCGCTCGAAGAAGGTCTCGACGTCGCGCGTCGTGTTGAATGTAGCGAAAGAGTCCACCCCCTCATTGGGCAGAAACAGGGTCGTGGTGAAGCTGCCATCCAGGTTGGGCAGCGCAATTAGCATGTAGCCCCCGCGCGGCCAGATATGCAGCGCGGTTCCGGCCATCCGGAAGGCGCCATCGGGTCCCGGGCTGATCGCCAACTCCTTGTAGCCGTGGCCGAGCGGTTCCTCGGCAACCACCCCGCCCG
>JAZFSB010000403.1:0-3102 GCA_036445935.1 Alphaproteobacteria bacterium
GGTGACAGTAACCGAAACTATCGAATTCGAGGGATGCGGTACTTAATTCCCCAGCCATTTCTTCGACAGCTTCGCGAAATCAGCTCCGCACCCCCCCTAATCCCCGTCCTGATCGCCGGGCAGGGCCTTGGTATAGCTTTCGTCGGTGTGAAATGACGGCTGTTCGTAATAATGGGGGCCGTCATAGATTTCGATCAATATGCTGCGTTGCAGCGCCTCTGTCGGGCCGTGGGGGTGGTCCTTGGGGTTCATGTAAAATGAACCGGGCGTCAGAATGATATTGCTTTCGGTGTATGCATATTCGCCTTCGATACACAGCATGAACTGGTTGGACGCGTGCGAGTGTTTCACCGGCACCCCCGCCCCCTTGGGGAAGTCGAGGATGGCGACGCTTCCGCCCGTCTCTTCGTTGTTCCAAAGAAAATACTGTTTCATCCCGGACGGAAATTCGATCCATCCCTCGGTGTCGTCCAGCCGCTCGCGGACGAGCTGCTCGTAATTATGATGGACTTCCAGCGTCATCGCGGACCTCGACTCTTTGGTTTTGAAATTCAGGGGACAAATGCTCACCCCCCTTAACTGCTCACCCCGCTAACACCCGTTCCGTGCCTTCCATCTGGATGCGGAAGCCTGACCTTGTGTTGGGGTAGTAGTCCCTGAGCGCGCGGTGGTGGGTGCAGCGGTTGTCCCAGAGCGCGACGGAATGGGGTTGCCAGGCAAAACGCACCTGGAAATTCGGGTGTTCGCAGTGGTGGAACAGGTAGGTCAGCACGGCGTCGCTTTCCTCCGCCGACACGCCGCAGAGCTTCGTGGTGAAGATCGGGTTGACGAAGATCAGCTGGCGGCCGGTCACCGGATGCTTGGCGATCACCGGATGCTCGGCGATCGGCAGTTTGTTGGTCGCGGTGCGCGCAAACGCTCCCGCGCCGTCATGAAGCGCGGTCATGCCGTCGAGATAGCGCTTCATGTTTTCCGACAGCGCGTCATAAGCGGCATACATGGAAGCGAACATGGTGTCGCCGCCGCCATCGGGCGGCACGGTGTGGATATAGAGGCAGGTGCCCATCGGCGGCGTTTCCATGCAGGACTGGTCGGTGTGCCAGGTCTCGTTGCCGGATACCGATGTCGAGTCCTTGTCGAAATGCAGCGCCCGGACTTCCGGGTGGTCGGCAAGCTGCTTCGAGTTGGTGCCGTCGCCGCCGACGCTGACATGCAGCCTGCCGAAATGCGCGCCCAGCGCCTTCTGCGTCTCATGGGTCAGTTCCTGGGCGCGGAAGAACAGCGCCTGGCGGTCCATCAGGGCGGCGTGGAGGTCCCGGATCACCTGCGGGCCCAGCGGTTCGGTCAGGTCGATGCCGCCGACCAGCCCGCCGATATGCGGCGTCACCGGCGTCACGCTGATTGTCTCGTATTCCATGAACCTTCCCTTCGCCAATTATTATTGGCCCAAGCATGACTCCGCGACGCCGGGCGGGCAAGCCGCGCCCGCCATTTGTCGGCGTGCGCCGCCAGTGCTAAACAGCGCACATGACTGACGCGACGGAGCAGGGCTGCCGGTCCTTTCACGATATTGTTGCCGGCAACGCGTCTGCGTGGCCCGATCGCGTCTATGTGCACTGCATCAACCAGGACAAGTCGCTCAGCTACGGCGCGCTATATCGCCTGAGCAATCAGGTTTCGCGGTTTTTGAAGGCGCGCGGAGTTGAGGCCAATCAGCGGGTGTTGCTGCTGGCCGAGAACTCGGTCGAGAACCTGGCGGTGTTTGTGTCGGTGCTGCGCTATGGCGCGACACTGGCGACGGTGCATGTCGAGATGAACCGGGCGCATCTGGCCGAGATCATCGCCGCCATCGACCCCGCCGTGGTGCTCTACCAGGAAGGGCTCGGGCTCGAGGAACTGCGCGCCGGCGCGCCGGGCGACTGGCATGCGCTGGGCGACTGGCGGGAAGGGGGCGGCTCGACTGGGTTTTTCGGCGAGATCGAAGCGCTGTCCGACGTCGACGATATTCCGTCGGTCGCCGGACCCGACGATCATGCGGTGATCTTCTATACGTCGGGCACGGTCGCCAAGCCCAAGGGGGTGATCCAGACCCACGCCACGGCCTATTACAATTACGACGCCACCGCCGATTACCTTGGGCTTGCGCCCGGCGACCGGGTGCTCGACTGCCGGTCCTATTCCTGGTTGTCGGCCCAGCATATGAGCCTCGGCGCGCCGCTGGTCGCCGGCGCCACCTGCATCATGGCCGGGCATTTCTCGGCCAGCCGCTATTTCGACTGGCTCAGGGATTACGACATCAATATCGGTTTCGTGGTGCCGACCATCGTCAACATGCTGATCAACCGGCCGCACGGGGTGACGGCGGCGGACCTGCCGCATCTGCGCTTCCTGACATCGAGCTCCGCCCCGCTGCTCGACGAGCAATGGAAACGCTTCGAGGAGATTTATGGGATACGTTTGGCGCAGAGTTGCGGGTCGAGCGAGGCCGGCAACACGGCGGCGCATCGCGGCGCCGACCGCAAGATCGGCACCATCGGCCCGGCCCAGAAATATCAGGATATCCGCATCCTCGATGGCGACGGCAAATCGTTGCCGCCCGGCGAAACCGGTGAGATCATCGTCGGCGGCGGCCGTCAGCAGGCCTTCGGCTACCTGATGCCCGACGGCACGATAGAGCGCCTGGCCAAGGACGGGCACCATACCGGCGATCTGGGGTTTTTCGATGGCGACGGGCATCTGCACATCACCGGCCGGGCGAAGGAGCTGATCATAAGGGGCGGCGTCAATATTGCGCCGCTGGAAATCGATGCCGTGCTGGCCGGGCACGCGGATGTCGCCGAGGCCGGCGCCTTCGGCGTGCCGCATCCGGTCTATGGCGAAGAGGTCGTCGCCTGCGTCGCGCCGCGGCCCGGCGCGGTGCTGGCCGAGGCCGAATTGGTCGCCTAGTGCGCGGGCCGCCTGCCGGAATTCAAGACGCCCAAGGAGATCATCGTGCTCGACGAGCTGCCCAAGAATCCGCGTGGCAAGCTTGACCGTCCGGCGCTTCAAGCGCTGTATCGTGATAAGTAAGTGCGGGCCGGTGCCGCGACCCAAAGGAGCCCT
>JAZFSB010000404.1:0-10179 GCA_036445935.1 Alphaproteobacteria bacterium
GATCGATACACATGCGGAGTTGGTGCGCAAGCCGTTCGACAAGGAAGAACTGGCACGGAATCTGCGGATGGCAATGGGCCAATCGGTACACTAGATTCACGAATTTTTTGCTGCCCAGAGCATGATCCACCAATATTGAGCCGCCTGCACCGGCCCTTCGGGTTGCGGGCGGGCGTGCGCGCCGGGGGCTGGGTAGCTTACGCTAAGTACCAGGCTGACCCGGCCGTCGTGGGAATCCCGGTCGCCCGGTCGATAACTGCGCCCGGCGAACGCCATTCGCGGCGATCAGGTTCAATTGAACCTGCCAATCACTGTCCCGATTTTCTCTAAGTGACGGATTTAATTGGTCGGGGTGAGAGGATTTGAACCTCCGGCCCCTGCCTCCCGAAGACAGTGCTCTACCAGGCTGAGCTACACCCCGACCGGGCGGCTTGTAGAGCGTCCCGCCCGGCTGGCCGCAAGCGCTGTTGTGGCTGGGATTGTGAGGTGGTCTAGAACGACCGTTCGACGGCGAAATCGACGGCTTCGTGGAGGGCTGTCTTGATCTCGCTGTTAGGCAGGTCGGTCAGGGCGCTGGTGGCCTTTTGCGCGTAGTCGCGAGCGCGATCGACGGTCGCGGCCATTGCGCCGGTTTTTTCCAGCATCTGCACCGCGCGCTTGAGATCGCCTTTTTTCTGTTCCTGGTCCTCCAGCGTGCGCCGCCAGAAGGCGCGGTCGTCTTGATCGGCGGCACGGAACGCCAGCACCACCGGCAGGGTGATCTTGCCGTCGCGGAAATCGTCGCCCACCGTCTTGCCCAGCATGGCCTGGCGCGCGGAATAGTCCAGCACATCGTCGATCAGCTGGAACGACATGCCGATATTGTGGCCGAAGGATTGCAGCGCCATGCGTTCGGCCTCGGGCCGGTCGGCGACCACGGCGCCGATTTCGCAGGCGGCGGCGAACAGCTTGGCGGTCTTGGCCTGGATCACTTCCAGGTAATCCGCCTCGACTGTGTCGGTATCGTTGGCGGTGACGAGCTGGTGCACCTCGCCCTCGGCGATCACCGACGAGGCCTCCGACAGGATGCGCAGTACCTCGAGCGAGCCGTCCGACACCATCAGTTCGAAGGCGCGGGAAAACAGGAAATCGCCGACCAGCACGCTGGCCTTGTTGCCCCAGACCGCGTTCGCGGTCGCGGCGCCGCGCCTGAGGTCGCTTTCATCGACCACGTCGTCATGCAGCAGGGTGGCGGTGTGGATGAATTCAACGCAGGCGGCCAGCCCGACATGGCGATCGCCCTCATAGCCGCACATCCGCGCCGTCGCCAGGGTCAGCATCGGGCGCAGGCGCTTGCCGCCGGCGGCAATGATGTGACCGGCAAGCTGGGGGATCAAAAGCACCTGGCTTTGCATTTGTTCCAGGATGACCTTGTTGACGCCCACCAGATCGTCCGCGGTCAGCCCGATCAGCCGATCGATCGAGGCGACGGTGCTGGGCGTGCGATGGTCCTTGATATTGACGACAGGGGTCACGAATATTTCCTTCGGCGCTTGATCCTGGAGACGGGAGCGGCGAGCATAGATCATCGGGTGTTTCGGTCAATAGCCCGCCGGGTTCCACCGCTAATGTGTTATCCCAACACCCGGAAGGAAAGTATGAGGGAAATCGTTCGCACCAATGATCCGGCTCTGATTTCTTGGCTTCAGGCGCTGCTGCGCGATGCCGGGATCCAGCCGGTCATGTTCGACACCCATACCAGCGTGCTGGAAGGCAGCGCCGGCGCCATTCCACGCCGCCTGATGGTCGCCGATGACGAGTATCAGGCTGCCCGACAGACGCTCGATGATGCGGGCGAGGGGGCGCATCTTGTCTGAGTCCGTTCCCATCGCCGCCCCGGCGGCCCCCACCGAAGATACCGTCCTTGATGGCGCGGTGAAGTTACGCCAGCCCGCCGACGGGTTTCGTGCCGCCATCGATTCCGTGCTTCTGGCCGCGGCCGCCCCGGTGGCTGACGGGGAAAGCGTGTTCGAACCGGGGGCCGGCGTTGGCGCGGCATCGCTGTGTCTGGCCCATCGAGTGCAAGCCGTCCAGATCACCGGGATCGAGGCCGACGCCGCCCTGGTGCGGCTCGCTGGCGATAATATCCGGCTTAATGGCCGAACCGGTCAGGTCGAGATCATGACCGGAGATGTCGGCGCTACACTGCCGCCGCGCGTCGCCCCGCCGTTCGATCATTGCATGATAAACCCACCCTTTCTTGAGCCGGCGCGCGGCCACGCGCCGGCTGATCCGGCGCGGGCCGCCGCTCATGTCGAGGATGCGTCCGGTCTGGCGCCGTGGATCGACTGCGCCCGACGGGTGCTGCGCCACAAGGGGACGTTGACCGTTATCCACCGCGCCGACCGGCTGGACGACGTGCTGTCGGCGATGGCGCCATTTTTCGGGGGCATCGTGGTCTTCCCGCTATGGCCGCATGAGGGCGAACCCGCCCGGCGGGTCATTGTCCGCGCCCGCAAGGGGGTGCGCACGCCGCTGACGCTCAACGCCGGGCTGGTGCTGCATCGGCCGGGTGGTGAATTCACCGCCGGCGCCGACGCAGCCCTGCGCGGCGCCGCGCTCGAATTTTGAGCCGAGTCCATGAACCCATTGGCAGATATGCGCCCAATCCGTAATCTGGGCGCATGACGATTGGTGAGAGTTTAACTGGTGTGCGCGACTGGCTCGCGCGTGGTCCGCTCAGGCGATTGCTGGATCCGCCGCCGCGGGTGAATGTTGTGCGCCTCAACGGGGTCATCGGGCGGGTTGGCCCGGTCGGCGCCGGCATGACGTTGGCCGGGTTGGAGCGCAACCTGGCGCGCGCTTTTTCCGGGCGCAATCTCAAGGCGGTGGCGCTCGCCGTCAATTCACCGGGTGGCTCGCCGGTGCAGTCGGCGCTGATTGCCGGGCGCATACGCCAGCTTGCTGAAGAAAAAGGTCTGCCGGTGTTGGCTTTCGCCGAGGACGTGGCGGCGTCCGGCGGCTATTGGCTGGCCTGCGCCGGTGACGAGATCTTCGCCAACGAGAATTCAATCGTCGGTTCGATCGGGGTAATTTCGACCAGCTTCGGGTTCCCCGAGGTGTTGGCCCGGTTCGGGATCGAGCGCCGGGTCCATGCCGCCGGCGAACACAAGGGTATGTTCGATCCCTTCCGGCCCGAACAACCCAGCGACGTCGCGCGGCTGACCTCAATCCAGACCGATATGCATGACAGCTTCAAGCGCATGGTGCGCGACCGGCGGAAAGACAAGCTGACGGCGTCGGACGAGACGCTGTTCGAGGGTGATATCTGGACCGGCGCCCAGGCATTGCCGCTGGGGTTGATCGACGGGCTGGGTGATGCGCACACCGTGCTGCGCGCGCGGTTTGGCGAAAAGGTTCACATCGTTCAGATCTCGACGCGGATCAACCCGGTGCGCCGCTGGCTCGGCCGCGGTGGTCGCGAACAGGCGGCCTATGCCCATGTCGCCGGAACCATCGGTGCGCTTGAGGACTGGGCGCACTGGAAGCGGCTGGGACTTTGATCAATGGGTCGTCATAACAAGCCGGAGGGCAGGGCATGATCGTCAAGTTGGTGGTGTTGATCGCCCTGATCGCGATCGTCTGGTACGGCTTTCGCCTGATCGGCCGGCGTGAACGTTTGCGCGGCGAACGCGGTGCCAGCGAAGCGAGTGCGCGCAAATTGGAGGATGCCCAGGAAACGACACGGTGCGCGTCCTGCGGCACCTTCGTGCCGACCAGTGGCGCCCGCGATTGCGGCCGCGACGGCTGCCCCTATCCGGATTAGGCTCTAAAGCCCGATCCTTTACCCGATCCGGCTGTCGCCGCCGAAGACGTCTCCGGTCAGCTCAGCCCCGACCCGGTCGCGCAACCGTTCAATCGCGCGCAGCCCGTCAACCAGCAGACGCTTGTCGCGCCGCCCAAGCGAGCCGGGCGGGATCGCGTTACCGACCGGCTGGCCGGCGCTGAAGCAGGCGACCTGACGGGTCAGCAGCAGCGCGCTGATATGATGGAAGGCGGCCGATAGTTCCTCGGCTTCGTCGGCGTCAAGCGTTCCAATTTCGCGAAGCACGGCGATCCGCGCCAGGGTTGGTGTCGCCGCCACCCCGTCTCGGAGCGCTAGGATGCGCACCGCGTTGACCAGCGGCAGCAGACCGCCGCGCTTGAGGTCGACCTGTCGTGGGAACGGCATGTCGGGGGCGATGGTGCGCAGCCGGCCGAACAGGCCAAGCGCCGTACCGTACGCGGCCTGGTCGTGATGGATTTCGCGCAGGAAGGTGACGTTGCCGCGCATCAGGGCCGTGACATGGCGGCGCAGCGCGGCGGCCAGCGGCGCCTCGCCCGCCACGTACTGGAAATCGAAAAAAATGTCGGCCAGCCGCACCGCGGTTACGCTGCGTCGGCGCGCCCAGATCGTGGTCTGCTCTTTCCATTGGCTCAGCGTCTTGCGCCAGACCGGGTTGGTCGCCATCACCCCGCCCTTGCAGAATTGAAAGCCGACGGCGTCGAGTTCGTGCGTCACGCGACCCGCGAGTTCGATGAACCACGGATCGATTTCGATGTGCCGGTCGTCGGGATAGTCGGCGATGATGATTCCGTTATCCTGGTCGGGGTAGAGATAGCTTTCGTCGCGCCCGCCCGATCCCATTATCACGAAGCAGAAAGGTACCGGCGCCGGGCCCAGCCCGTCTTCGACCATCGCGGCCTGTACACGCTCGACCACGCGGCGGTGAATGTCGCGATTAACATGGCTGATCAGCCGCTGAATATCGTGTGCGGGCAAGCCGTCCACCAGCATGTCGGCGGCGAGTTCGACCTCCGCGCCCTTGACGGCGGCGAGCCCTTCTGTCGTCGCGTCGTGGGTAAGCCGGTCGATCAGGGCCACCGTCGGCGCCGCGGCGTCGGCCAGCGCATCGCGCAAATTCAATATGCCGCACAGCCGGCCGCTCGCATCGACCACCGGCATGTGACGCAGCCCGAAGCGGCGCATGGCGCCGATGGCGCGGTAGAGCAGGTCGTCTTCCGAGACGACGCGCAGCGGGGCGCTCATGATGTCGCCGGCGGGGGCGTCCGGTTCTGCCCGGAAAGCTGCGCGGCGGACGATGTCGCGTTCGGTGACGATGCCAACTGGCGCGCCGTCGGGACTTTCTATGACGACGCACGATGCGGCCTTCTCGTTCATCGCGCTGACCAGCCCGGCGCAGTCACATTCCGCCTTGGCCACTGGCGGTGGCGGCGCCATGACATCGCGGACAGTACGGGAAAGTAACGTCGCAATTGTCGCCATGCGGTCAGACCGATAGAGCCTCAAAGGGGAAGTCTTTATCGCCGGGTTTGGCTGTCGAAAGATGATTCGTTTCAATCAAAATTTCGGGATCGTAAGGTGTCAGGTCAAAAAATGTCTATTTTTCATATGTTTGTATCATCTGCGCTGGATGCAATAGCTGTTGTTGACTAAAATTTAACCATGTTACCATTTCCGTTACCGGGTGTGGCGTGGTGACTTGTGAAGGGGCGGGCGCGTCGAAAAAAATTACCGGTTTTGCAGCGCGTTATTTTGCGCCGGTATCACTCGGAGCAGCGATCGCCCAGCACGGTTGGGTCATTAAGTGCTCGGGCATCCTTGAGATGGGGAGGGATATGTCGTGAGCGCGAAGGTTATTTGGTTATTTATATTCGTTGCCCTGTATTGGGCGTACTGCATTTTCTGGGGCATCAAATGCGCCCAGATGGCGCGGACAGCGGGTGATTATTTCATCGCTGGCCGACGAATTTCGATGTGGGTGTTCGTGCTGGCGGCGACGGCGACGTCGTTTTCCGGCTGGACGTTCATGGGGCATCCGGGTCTCGTTTATCGCGACGGGTTCCAATATGCCTATGCATCGTTTTATGCCATCACCATTCCCTTCACGGGGGTGATGTTCCTGAAACGGCAATGGATGCTGGGCAAGCGCTTCGGCTATGTCACGCCGGGTGAGATGCTATCGGATTATTTCCGCGGCGACGCCATCCGGATTCTGACCGTGATCGTCGCGCTGCTTTTCTCGATCCCCTATCTGGGCGTCCAGCTCGGTGCGTCGGGCTTCTTGTTCAACGTGCTGACCGACGATCTTGTGAGCGTCAATTTCGGTATGTGGATGCTGTCCCTTGTGGTGTTCATCTACGTGGCGTCCGGCGGTCTGCGCGCGGTCGCCTACGTGGACACCGTGCAATGCGTCCTGCTGGCGGTTGGCATCGTCATTACCGGCCTGATCGCGCTCAACGCCGCCGGTGGCTGGGACGCGCTCAATGCGGGGCTCGCCAAGCTCGGCGCGTCGGACCTCGGCAAGTGGGGCACGACCAAGGGTCTCGGAGGTGGCGACTATAACGCCTACTTCGCGGTGCCTGGCGTGATCCAGTTCACCGCCGGTCTCGGCAAGGAGACGCCGGTGGGCGGGCTGTGGACCGGGATCATGATCCTGACCTACATGTTCGCGCTGATGGGCATTCATTCGGCGCCGGCCTTCACCATGTGGTCGTTCTCGAACAACAACCCCAGGCCGTTCGCGCCGCAGCAGGTGTGGGCGTCTTCGTTCGGTATCGGCCTGATCCTGTTCTTCTTCACCGCGTTCCAGGGAATGGGAGCCCATCTGCTGGGCGCCAACGGACCGGTGACGGAAGCGGGTATTGCGATTGCCAATCTCCTGCCGGATTTGACGGCGAACAAGCAGGGCGGTCTGGTGCCGCATTACTTCAACCTGCTGGGTGAAAGCATGCCATGGCTGGTCGGCCTGCTCGCGGTCTGCGCGCTGGCCGCGATGCAGTCGACGGGGGCGGCCTACATGTCCACCGCCGGTGCCATGCTGACGCGCGATCTCTACAAGCGCTACCTCAACCCGACCGCGTCGCATGAGACGCAGAAGCTGTTCGGGCGCATCGGGGTCGCGTTCATCGTGCTGTCGGCCTTGCTGGTCGCGACCTTCTCGAAGGATGCGCTGGTTCTGCTGGGTGGTCTGGCGGTGGCCTTCGGGTTCCAGATGTGGCCGTCGCTGGCCGCTGTCTGCTGGTTCCCGTGGATCACGCGTCAGGGCGCGACATGGGGGCTTGCGGCGGGTCTGCTGGGGGTCATCTTCACCGAGACCTTCGGGGCGTCCATCGCGGGTTGGTTGGGATTCAGCCTGCCCTGGGGCCGCTGGCCGTGGACCATCCATTCCGCCGGCTGGGGCATGTTCCTGAACCTCAGCGTCTGCGTCATCGCGTCCATGATGACCCAGGATGCGGGAGAGAGCGCGCACAAGCAGAAGTACCACGACTTCCTGCGTGAGCACGCGTCGCTCAGTCCTGAAAAGAAGAGCCTGGTGCCGTGGGCTTGGGGCATCACGCTGGCCTGGATGTTCTTTGGCATCGGGCCGGGCGCCGTGATTGGCAACGACATCTTTGGTGCGCCGAATGCCGGTGTTGCCGGCTGGACCTTCGGCATCCCGTCGATCTGGGCCTGGCAGATCCTGTTCTGGGCTCTGGGCGTCGGAATGATGTGGTTCCTGGCCTACAAGATGGAAATGTCGACCGTACCGGACAAGGAGGTCGAGGCGCTCGTCGAAGATATCGGCGACACCGTGGCTCAACCGGCACAGGGCGAATAAAGGCGTCCATAACGACCATGAGCGGGGGGAGGACTTTGTCCTTCCCCCGTTTTTTTTATAGGCTAGTTGGAACGGCGTTCGGCCTAGTGGTCTAATTCAGACATATGGGCACCATATGTCTGAATCAGACCACTAGTGATGAGGAAATCGTGGAAGCGTTGAATTCACCCGACGCGATCTGGTTCTGGACCATCGCCCTGGCGGCGGCGTTGTTCTATCCGGTACGCCAACTGATCTGGGTGGTGCAGGTGCGTCGCGCCGAACGTGACGGCAAGCAGGACGAGGCACGCCGGGCCACGTTGAAAAAGCGCGCCAACGTGACCGCGGTTTTGCTCTGCATGGTGTTTTCGTTCATGTACACGGCGCATCTGTTCTCGGGGGCAACATGAACCCGCGTGTACTGCGCCGTTTCGTCATCCTGCTGGCGATCCTGACCTTCGTCTCGTTTTCGGTGTGGGGCGTGATCCACATGGTGACGACCGAGGCGCCCGGCGATTACTACGTGCGCGAAGGCGACATCCTGCTGAGCGATAAAAAATATGACGCGGCGATCGCGCGCTTCGATAAGGCGCTCGCCGAGCAGCCGGACCATCGCGGCGCGCTGATGGGCCGCGCCCTTTCGTTTATGCAAAGTGCCAGGCCGGTCGATGCCGAGGCCGAGTTCACCTATCTGATCAAATTTCTGACGCGCACGCTGCAACCCGACGACTCCACCGGGCGCGGCACGCTGGCCACGGCCTATGCCAACCGGGGCATATTGCATGACCGCCACGGACGATA
The DNA here is from genome assembly GCA_036445935.1 of Alphaproteobacteria bacterium. GTDB lineage: Bacteria > Pseudomonadota > Alphaproteobacteria > MPNO01 > UBA2964 > JAZFSB01. The sequence goes on from JAZFSB010000404.1 coordinate 8,421, forward strand.
CAAAAAGGCCTTCGCCGATTATGTCGAGGCGCTGAAGACCGACATGGGGGTGCTGGACGGGCCGACCGTGTTCGACAAGATCCTCTATGGCACGCCGCGCCCGTCGACGGTTCAGAAGCGCGCGATCTATCTCAAGAAACAGTTCGAGCTGCCGCCCGAAAAGCGCCTGATGCGGGTACCTGAAATCGACGCTCAGCAGCGTATGTACAAACCCTAATTTCCGGACGGCGCCAACCCGCTCCCGAATTATAAAACCGCTCAGAATTTCACGATGCCGAGCACGTCCTGAAACAGCACCAGGAAGAAGAACAACGCCGCGATGCAGCCGAACAGCAGGTGCACGTAATCAGCGCCGCCATCCGGGTTGCGCGCGCGAATGCCATGCAGGGCGATGAACCCCGTCACCGCGAGAAACAGGATGTTGATCGTGGTTTCCCATACCGGCGGAATGTCGAGGAATTCGAACATGGAACCAGTATAGGCGCTGATGCGCCAGGAGAAAACGGCTCCGGCCCGAAGCCGCCTTCCCTGCAAAGTGGAAAATGTCTAAGGCGTGGGGGCCGGCCCCTGATTTGCCTGTTTTAGTTCCTTGTCCGACAGGTAGGGCGGGAAAAGCTGCGTTGTGTGCTCTGTCGTCAGGTGGCTGATCCATATTCCGCCACCAATGCAGGCAATGAGGACAGCGGTTGCCGCGACGAACCGGCGTTTGCCATTTCGCGTTACGGTCCGGTAGTCGGCATCGTAGCGGTGCCAGGCCGGGTCGCGGTCGTCAAGCTCGCCCGTTTCGACGAGTAAGATGACGCGCCGCGCGAAATGCCTGGCCCAAGGTGGCACCAGGTCGCGCAGCATGTAGGAGGCGAACAGCCCGTCGGCTTCGCTTTTCGGCATGTCGCGGCCGAACCAGTCGGCATAGGCGAGCTGCAAAAGCTGGAATTCACCGACCTGCAGCAGATTGGCGGCGCGCGCCACTTCCGCCCGCTCGGGGTGTTCTTCCAGGTCGGGCCGGATCAGTGTCTTGAAGAAACTCATCCCGCGAAATATGGGGAGCCCCCGGCGGTGGCGCAACGCGGGAGGTTCTAAATAGGTGGATCGTGCTCTAGTGTCCTGGTTTCAGCGAAACAGGAAAAACAGGGACCAAAAATGCTTTACATGCTTTACGGGGTGGACGGGCCGAACAAGTCGGCGGTGCGTGATGGGGCGCGGGCCGAACATCTCGCCTATCTTGAGACGCACAAGGACATTCTGGTGCTGGGTGGCGGCACGCTGAACGATGACGATGACACACGAACCGGCAGCGTGCTGATCATCAATGTGCCGGACCGCGCCGCGGCCGATGCCTTCGCGGACGGCGAGCCGTTTCACAGGGATGGCCTCTTCGGACAGTACACGGTTACCCGCATGAGGCGTGGCCAGTGGAACCCGGAAGTCGCCCCTTCGACAGACCAGGGAAACTGAACCCTTTATTCAACTCAGTGTCGGATCGATCACCAGCTTGCCGGTGACCTTGCCGTCCTCGATCCGGTCGTAGGCTTCGTGCAGCGCGGTGAGCGGCATTGCCGCGTCGATGGCACAGGCGATCCGGCCCGTGGCGGCGAACTCTAGCGTGGATTCGACGTTGCGGCGGCTTTATCCCGCCCGGTTAACGCTGGGCGGGGTATTTCTTCTCGGTGGGTTGGTCAATAAAAATAGCCGACCCTGTGACATCGATCACTTAACTACGGGCGACTCAGTGACATTCGTCACATCGACGAATGCTCCC
>JAZFSB010000405.1:0-3331 GCA_036445935.1 Alphaproteobacteria bacterium
ATATTTTGAACTTGGCATGCAAATTGCCAGAACGGCATCTGGTCAGCGTCGCAGACGGAAAATTTGCAATTTCGGGCCTAAAATCGCATTTTGCGGGGAAATATAGATGTCGCGTCAAACTCAGGACAAGGAACAGGCCGCCAAACAGTCGCGCGCGTCGCCGGTGTGGGATAGTATACGGGCGCGGTTGGTTATGGCCGGAGACTGTTTGATGGACTGGGGTTCCCAACAGAATGACGGTGTCGTCGTCATTGCGCCCGGCGGTCCGATTGATCATGAAAACGCTGGTGATTTCGATGCGCGCCTGCTGGCTGCCGTGAAGTCGGCCGGTGGGGCTGGTGATCGCCTGGTAATCGATCTGTCGGCGGTTAATTACATGTCGAGCGCGGGTCTGCGTGTGCTTGCGCATGCTGCCAGGGAGGCCCAGGACCTGTCGATCGATCTGTCGGTCGCTGGTCTGCGGGACACAGTGGCTGAAATCTTCGCGATTTCACGCTTCGATCGGCTGTTTAAGGTCTTCGAAACGACGGACGCCGCGCGGAAAGGCTAGTGTCCTGGTTCCTAAGTTTGTAGAATCTAGGAACCAGAAGACTAGGAAAGGACTGCGATGCTCGTTCGGTTTTGGGGAACAAGGGGGTCACTCCCAGCCCCTCTTGACGCCGAGGCAGTTCGTGGGAAGGTTATCGCCGCCCTTCTGGCCGCCGACGGGCGGCGCTTTGAGTCCGCGCGGGATGCCGGGCGCTATCTGGATGATGAGTGCACATTTCCGCAGCGCGCCACCTATGGTGGGGAAACCTCCTGCGTCGAGATCGAAAGTGGTGCCGACGAGTTCGTGATCTGCGATATGGGCTCCGGGCTGCGGCGCTTCGGTATTGATTCGCTGCGGCGCACCGCGTCCGGGCAAAAGAAGATCTATAATTTTTTCATGTCCCATTTCCACTGGGACCACATCATGGGTTTCCCGTTCTTCGTGCCGGCCTTTGATCCCGAGGCGACGATCCGTGTCTTCGGTGGTCACGACGAAATTGAATACGCGCTGCGTCGGCAGCAGAAAAAAGTGTCGTTTCCGGTTCCCTTTGACCTGTTAAGCGCGACTTTTGAGTTCAACACCCTGGCGCCGGGCGAAACCCATCGCATCGCTGGGCTCGATGTCGAGCTGGTGCGCCAGTTTCACGATAATGATTCCTACGGTTTTCGGTTTGAGAGCGGCGGCAAATCGGTCGTCTACAGCACGGATTCCGAACACAAGGCTGGCGTAGATACCGGCGAGGAGATGTTCGTCGGATTTTTCCGCGACGCCGATGTCGTCATTTTCGACACCATGTACTCTTTGGCGGACGCGGTGAGCATGAAGGAGGACTGGGACCATTCCAGCAACATCGTCGCGGTCGATCTCTGCCATCGCGCAGGGGTGCGACGGCTCGTCATGTTCCACCATGAACCCGTCAATGATGATGACGCGATCAGGCAGATCCATATGGAAACGGTCCGCTACGAGGAGCTGATGCGCCGGGAGTCGGCGCTGGAAGTTCTCTGCGCATTTGACGGATTTGAACTCGAGCTCTGACGACGGGCTGCAATCGCCGACAACGATGTCCACTGATCACGATAAAGATTGGAACGGCTTCATCGAAGGTCAATCTACGGCCTTTGAGGCCGCCGTGGCGTCCAGCCTGACAGATGCGCGCCGTTTCATCACTGCCGCGGGGCTGGCGAATGGCGCCGGTGATCGGCTGCTGATTGTGGTCGAGGAAATCATGAGCAATATCGTCGGCCACGCCGCGCCACCACCCGGCAGCGCGATCACCTGGCGCTTTGCCGTCGAAGAAGGCCAGGTGCGGCTGCGGTTTGCCGATGCGGGCACGTATTTCGATCCGCGCGGCACGGTAGCCGCACCGCCCGACGGCGACACGGCGATCACCGCCGCGGCAACCGAGGGAGCGGGCGGACTTGGCTGGCGTCTGGTGCTGGCCTGGTGTGACATTGCTGTTTGCGAACCCGACAACGGGATCAACCGTCTTGAGCTTGTCATGCGGCCGCAGCTCAACGCAGCTTAACGCAGCGTAACCGTCACTTGGCGGGTATTCAGCAGCCGGCCGCCGCGCAGATGACGCGCCATGCCCCGATAAGATCCCGCCTTCCAACCAGTTTCCGGCCGCCGGGCGCCGGCAAAAGCAATATGCCGGGCCCGGTTACGGGGTATCCGCGCCCGATGATCGATGACCACACCCCCACCGGGACCGGTTATGACCAGATGCAGCACATCGTCTTTTCTCAGCCCGAAGGCCGCGCCCCACAGCACCAGCGCCGGGGCCGATGGCGGTAACGCCGATGGCGTCCGTGCATCCATTAGAATTTGTTGCGTGCTTACCTTTCCGGTCGCGAAACCCGCCGCATACAGGCCGCCCGCGTCGTAGCCCCTGGTCGCGTCGGCATGCCAAAGCGCGCTGTCCCGCTTGCCACACCCCGCGTCGATTGCCTGACCGGTGAACGGGTCGACGACCGTGCCGCGCCGCCGCAATGTAAGGTGGGCGTGGGGAAATTCGGTCCGCCCCGACAAGCCGACCAGGCCCAATCGCGCGCCGCGCGCGACCGGCTGGCCGGGCTTGACCGTGACGCTGCCCCGGCGCAGGTGGCAATACTGGCTGGTCCAACCGCCATCATGGCTGATCACGACACCGTTGCCGCATTCGCGCCGGCCGGCCGCCTCATCCGGCCCGGTGTCGGGTACGCCGTCGCGACGGCGCAGCACCGTTCCGTCGGCGATAGCGATGACCGCGACCCCGGCCTGCATCGCGACCAGGTCGCGGATCGCGAAATCGACTCCCTTGTGCCCGTCGTAAGTTCGGGGGCCGCAGGTAAAGTCGCGTGCCGCCGGTCCGGCCGCGACATCCACATAGTTTATGATCCAGCAGTCCTTGCCCGGACTGCACTTCACGGGCAGGGAAAAGCCACCGTTGAACGGTAGCGGTTCAGCGCAGGCCGGCTGCATCAGCGCAACACAGGCCGCGATCGCGGTGTAGACGGTCAGGCGGCGCATATTCCAGCTCTCGTTAGCCTGTTGATGACGAAACCGCCGCCGCAGGGTACGACAGCGGAGCGCAATCTGGCAAAGTAGGTCCAGAAACGGGGACAGGGGTACGGACATGAAGATCGATGTTTTCAATCATATTTTGCCGAAAGGCTATTTCGAACGGCTGGTTGAGATCATTCCCGACAAGCGGATGCTGGATTTATACCCGCGCCTGCCAACGCTGTGGGATATCGATGCAAGGCTCGCGCTGCTCGATGAATATGACGATTATGCCCAAGTGCTGTCGCTCGCCAATCC
>JAZFSB010000406.1:0-5422 GCA_036445935.1 Alphaproteobacteria bacterium
ATTTCCCCCTGCCGACACTAGGGCCAGCCTTGAGGTCGCTGCGGGACGAGCTGCTTGAAGGGCGCGGCTTCCTGTTGATCCGGGGCGTGCCGGTCGAGACGTTGACCAAGGCACAGGCGGCGGCCACGTTCTGGGGCATCGGGGTCTGGCTCGGCCAGCCGGTATCGCAGAACGGGCAGGGCCATCTGCTCGGCCATGTGAAGGATATCGGTGGCGATTACACCGATCCCAAGACGCGCGGCTACATGACCCGCGCCGATATGGGGTTCCACGCCGATCAGTGCGACTATGTCGGGCTGATGTGCTACCACCCGGCGATGAAGGGGGGCGAAAGCCGCATCGTCAGCGCCATCACGCTTCATAACGAAATGCTGAAGCGCCGGCCCGACCTGGTGGAAGAGCTGACCCGTGATTTCTGCTGGACCCGGCACGGCGAAATCCCGCCCGGAAAACAGCCCTGGTATCCGCATTCGGTGTTCAGCTTCGAGCAGGGCTATTTCGCCGGCCGCGGCATCAGTTCGCACATCTTCAAGTCGCAGGGGATGGACGGGGTCGCGCCGTTCACCGAAGCGCAGAAAGAGGCGTTTGATCTGTTCCGCGCGCTGGCCGATGAACTCGCCTATGACATGACGTTCCGGCACGGCGACATTCAGTTCCTGCAAAACCACGTCATCCTGCATTCCAGGCGCGGGTTCGAGGACTGGCCCGAGCCCGAGCGCAAACGCCATCTGTTCCGCCTGTGGCTGTGCGACCCGGAAGGAAGGGTCATCCGCCCGTCATTCCGCGATCACATAAGGGGCATCAACGTCGCCGGGGTCGATCTCACCGCCCCGCTCGACGTCGCAGGCGTTTCTGTTTGATTTGGATTTTCGCATAACGCGAAACCGCACCAGCCCGCTCCCGCCTTTTGGTATTAAGGCCTTGCGGCCACTATGGCGGCGATCAGCGCGGCACCGGTACAGATCAGCATGACGATAATCAGCGGCACCCAGGTGCCATCGGCCAGCATGCCGACAGTCTGCTGGGAAATGGCCGGGACCGCGAACTGGCCGAAGGTCACCACGCCCGCGGCGCTGCCTGCCAGCTGGGGGTCGACCTTCATGGCGCCGGCCTGGGCGGAGGGCATGCAGAGTCCCTGGCCAAAGCCTAGCAGCGCCCCGGGCACGAACAGAAGCGGCAGGGACAGCGGCAGCAAAATCAGCCCGGCCAGCAAGCCGCTGGTGGTGAGAAAGCAGACGCTGCAGCCGAGCATGGTCATGAAGGGGATTGAGGCCCGGTTGCCGACCCAGCCGGAAACGAAATTGCCGGCCATGAAACCCGATGCCAGCAGGATGAACCAGGCGCCGTAATCGGTCGCGCTGGTGCCGAGCTGTTCGCTGGCGAGGAAGGCGGCGGTCGTGGCCAGGGCGAAGAACGCACCCGAATTCAGCCCCGGCTGCACCGCGAAGGCGGTGAAGCGCCCATCGCACAACAGCTTTACATAGCTCGCCGTCATGCTCATGGCGCCGTGCGTGCGCGTGGTCGGATGGTGGGTTTCCGGGATCAGCAGGGCGACCACCCCGATCAACGCCAACCCCAGCCCGGCATTCATCATAAACAGGGATCGCCAGCCCAGCGTGTCGATCATCACCCCGCCGAGCGCCGGCGCCAGCAGCGGGGCCAGCACATAGGCCGCGGTCAGATAGGCGACCATCTGGACGATCCGGTCCTGCCCATATATGTCGCGCAGGACGGCGCGCGCCAGCACAACACCGCAGCCGGTTCCCATCGCCTGCAGCACGCGCCCGGCCAGCAGCATCCAGATATCGCCGGCGAACCAGCACAGTTCCGCCCCGATGGCATAGAGCGCCAGCCCGCCGAGCAGCACCGGTTTGCGCCCGAACCGGTCGGACATTCCGCCATAGACGATGGTCGCCACCGCCATGACCGCCATCACCAGGCTGATGGTGGCCTGCGCCAACCCGGTGTTGATGCCGAATTCGGCCTTCACCACCGGCATTGCCGGGATGAACATGTGAATGGCCAGTGGCTGGATGAACGTGACCACGACCAGAATGGCGAAAATAAACGACGGCGGCAGGCGGGACATGGGCGGGGAACCACTAGCATGCTTCGCCGCGCCCGGACAGGGCGATACGCCGTTTGGCGGCGGGCGGGCGGGCGGTGTATGCTGTGCTCTGATCTTTCGCAAAGCTGGTTCTGCCAGGGAGTATGTTTATGTCTAGCTCTACATTGCCGCTGGCGCGGTTTCGGGTTTTGGATCTCGCGCGAGTTCGGTCCGGCCCCACCGCGGTCAAATTCTTCGCCGACTGGGGCGCGGATATCATCAAGATCGAAGCGCCGCCGGCCGATACCTTGTCGGACGGCTATACCGGCGACCGTTCATCGAGCGATTTCCTCAATCTGCATCGCAACAAGCGGGCGATCTGCATCAACCTGAAGGAACCGGACGGCAAGGAACTTTTCTACAAGCTGGTCAAGGACGCCGACGTGGTGATCGAGAACTACCGGCCCGACGTCAAGTTCCGCCTCGGCATCGATTATGAAACCCTGAAGAAGATCAACCCGCGCATCATCATGGGCAGCATCTCCGGCTTTGGCCAGGATGGGCCCTATGCCGCCCGCCCCGGCGTCGATCAGATCGCCCAGGGCATGGGCGGGTTCATGTCGGTCACCGGACTGCCGGGCCAGGGGCCGGTGCGCGCCGGTACCGCTATCTCGGATCTCACCGCCGGCATGAACTGCGCCATGGCGGTCCTGATCGCGCTGCTCGACCGCGAGGTGACCGGCGAGGGCCAGTGGGTCCGCACCTCGTTGCTGGAAAGCCAGATCGCGTTGATGGATTTCCAGTGCGCGCGCTGGCTGATCGACAATGAGGTGCCGCCGCAGGCCGGCAACAACCATCCGAAGTCGACACCGACGGGAGTGTTCCCGACCAGCGACGGGCACGTCAATATTGCCGCCGGTTCAGACCATATGTGGCAGCGCATGTGCACGGAACTCGGCGCCAACGACATGGCCGCGAATTCCGACAATGATACCGGCGCGGGAAGGTTGGCGCGGCGCGACAAGCTGAACGAGGAAATTTCCAGTTACACCTGTAAACGCACCAGTGCCGATCTCGTTAAGGCGATGAACGAGGCGGGGGTTCCATGCGGGCCGATCTACACCGTCGATCAGACCTTCGCCGATCCGCAGGTCCAGCATCTCGGCATCGCCCGCACCGTGAAGCAGCCGGGGCGCGGCGATATCAAGGTGGTCGGCATGCCCTTCACCATGAGCCGCTCGGCGTCCGAAATGCGCAGCGGCACGCCCGAGCAGGGCGAACACACCGATGATGTACTCAAGGATATTGGATACGATCAGGCGGCGATCGATGATCTCCGCGCGCGGGGCGTCGTCTGATTGACGGCGATCCCCTCGTGAAAGGAACGAATATGACAGAACAACCCGGTTTGGCTCTCAGCCGGAAGGAAAACGGCGTCGGTTGGATGACGTTCAATAACCCGGAACGTTACAATGCGCTTTCGGTCGAGATGCGCCACGCGGTGATCGACGTGCTAACCGATATGCGCGCCGACGACGATGTTCGCGTGGTGGTGATGAGCGGTGCGGGCGGCAAGGCCTTCGTGTCGGGCGCCGATATTTCGCAGTTTGAAAAGCAGCGCTCGACGCCTGAGCAGCAGGCCGAATATACGGCGCTCACCAAGCGCATGGATGAGGCGATGACCGGCCTTGGCAAGCCGCTGATCGCGATGATCAGGGGGTTCTGCCTGGGCGGCGGGCTTGGCGTTGCGCTTAACGCCGATATTCGCGTGGCCTCTTCGGATTCGCGCTTTGGCGTTCCCGCCGCGCGGCTGTCGATCGGCTATCCCTACCCCTCGATCCGCAAGCTGATGGATTTGATCGGGCCGGCCTATGCCAAGGAAATGCTGTTCACGGCCAAGCGCTTTCCGGCCGATGTCGCGCTTCGCATGGGGTTGATCAACGATGTTGTAGAAGCGGACCAGCTTGAAGATACGGTGCGTGACCTTGCCCAGACCATTGGCGCCAACGCACCCCTGACCATCCGCGCCTCGAAGACGATCGTCGAGGAATTGCTCAAGGATGAGGACGACCACGACCTCGAACTGTGCGCCGAGATGGTGCGGCGCTGTATGGAAAGCGATGACTTCGTCGAGGGACGGCGCGCTTTCATGGAGAAACGGCGGCCCCAGTTCACGGGAAAATGATGCCTCGCCTTCGCTAGTTTGTACTTGCCGACCGCTTCGGGTTCGGCTACCACGGCTAGGACGGATTCAGCCCGGACGGTTGGTGGGTCCCTTAGGGAGCGGGACGCGTCGATCCTACCAGACGAACTGGATTGGTCGTCGCGCAATGACGCGGCCATAAAACACATATATTCAAGAGGACACACCATGGCTGTCGGTACCGTTAAGTGGTTCAACCCGACAAAGGGATTTGGCTTCATTGTGCCGGAGGACGGATCCGGCGACGCGTTTGTCCACATTTCCGCCGTCGAACAGGCGGGCTTGAGCTCGCTTAATGAGGGCCAAAAGGTGGAATACGAGTTGCAGCCCGGTCGTAATGGCAAGCTTGCCGCGACCAACCTGTCGGTCGTCGACTAACACGTCGTTACACAGCTCGTCGGGGCGGCTGTTGGCCGCGTACCGATGAGATACCAAATGTCTGGACGGTTCGCCCAGGGCGGAACCGTAACGGATGTCGTTTTGTTTTGTTTGGATACCCATGACAGGTGAAGCCCAATTGGACGCTCTTCTCGCAGAAGCGGCCGAGGCTTGCCGCGTGCTGGAAATGATGGGTCATGGCGACAAGGTGCTGGGCCATGTCAGCCTGCGCGATCCGGATGGGCGCGGCTTCTGGATGAAACGCGCCGGCGCCGCGCTGAGCGAGATCGTGGGACCAGAGGATTTCGTCCTGATTGATTTCGACGGCCACAAGATCGCCGGCGAGGCCCAGCGTCACGCCGAATGGCCGATCCATGGCGAGATATTTCGTGCCCGCCCCGACGTGATGTGTATCGGCCACACCCATCCCTATTCAGCCGGCGTGATGGCGACCATCGACGAGGCGCTGGTCCCGGTGACCCGTGCCGGGGCCTATTTCACTCCGCAGGTGCCGCGCTATCGCGTAACCTCCAACCTGATCATCGATGCCGGGATGGGCAGGGGGCTGGCCGAGGCGCTGGGCGAGGCCGACGCGGTGCTGATGCAGAATCACGGCGTTACCTATTGCGGCCCGACCATCGCCCATTGCGTGATCGCCGGCGTGCTGCTTGAGCAGGCCTGTAGCGCACAGCTTCTCGCCAACGGCTCGGGCTATGGCTGGGCGCCGGCGACCGGCGCGGGCGCTGCCCGGCTGCATCTGTCGGATGATGATGTCGCCGATGCCTGGGCATTTC
>JAZFSB010000407.1:0-5757 GCA_036445935.1 Alphaproteobacteria bacterium
AAGAACCTGATCCAGATCGTCGACAACTCGACCGAACTTGTCACTTCGTTCACCCTGTCGCCAATTCCGATGTTCATTCTGATGGGGTCCTTATTCTTTCATACCGGGCTGGCGCTCAGGGTGTTCGACGCGCTCGACAAATTATTGGGCAAGATCCCCGGGCGGCTGTGCTTTCTTACCGTCATCGGCGGGTCGCTGTTCTCGACCCTGACCGGCTCCACCATGGCCAACACGGCCATGCTGGGTTCGCTGCTGGTGCCGGAAATGACCCGGCGCGGTTACAGCAAGAAGATGTCGATGGGGCCGATCCTGGGCACCGGCGGGCTGGCGATGATCATCCCGCCATCGTCGCTGGGGGTTCTGCTGGCCTCGATCGCCGGCGTCGATGTCGGCAAGTTGCTGATCGCGGGGCTACTGCCTGGCTTCCTGCTCGCCACCCTCTATGCCGGCATGATCGCGTTCCAGCTTTGGCGCGATCCGGACTCCGCGCCAAGCTACGAGATCGAGCCAACCAGCTGGGGCGAAAAGATCTATCAGATTAGCGTGAACGTCCTTCCCATGGGCTTCGTGGTGTTCCTGGTCATCGGCTTTATCGTGCTGGGCTGGGCGACGCCGTCTGAATCGGCGTCCTTCGGCGTGGTCGGCGTGGTCGTTCTGGCCGCCGCGCGCCGGGTCTTGACGTGGAAATCGTTCATCGCGTCGTTGCAGGGCACCATCCGCATCGCCGGCATGGTGTTCTTCATCCTGATGAACTCGACGGTGTTCAGCCAGCTCCTGTCGATGTCGGGCGCCGGCAAGGGGCTGGTGAACTGGGCGACCGGCTTCGAAGTGCCGGCGATCGTCATCCTGGGGGCGATGTTCCTGGTGCTCATCCTGCTCGGCATGTTCATGGATCAGGTCTCCATGATGCTGATCACCGTACCGATTTTCTATCCGCTGGCCGGCTCGCTGGGCTACGACCTGATCTGGTTTTCGCTGATCGTGCTGATGTCGCTTGAAATGAGCGCCACCACCCCGCCCTTCGGCCTGCTGCTGTTCATAATGCTCGGCATGGTACGAGGTACCACCTTGTTCGAGGTGGCCATGGCGGCCGCCCCGTTCCTGCTGTGCGACCTGATCCTGATCATCATTCTGATTATCGCGCCGGGGGTCGCGCTGTATCTCCCAAGCCTGATGGGCACGTAACCTGGCGCCGCGGGCGGAATCCGTCCGCGGCTTGAATCAAGGAGGCCCGGCGTCAGCGCCGGGCCTCCTTGATTCAAGGGATCAGACGTGGGCGGCGCCGGAGAAGCTTTCCGGCACCCGGTTGCGCGCAACCCGCACCTTGCGGGTGGTCGGCGGCGTGTTGCGGCTGCGCCCGACGAAGCGGGGGATGCCGGCGGTAAACACCGCGCCGAGGGCGGACACGTCGCCATGCTTGATGGCCTCTAGCGCGGTCTTCTTGCTGCCGCCGAGCGGTGCGTCGATCAGCAGCACGTCGGCGTCCCGCCCGCGCGCGATAAAGCCCGAATTGAGCCGGTAGATCCTGGCCACATTGCCGGTGGCGGCGGCAAGCAGCCATTCCGGTGGATGGTCCGACAGGGTGGCGAGTTCTGTCACCGACTTGATCATGCCAAGCGGCATCACCCCGGTGCCTGTCGGCGTGTCGGTGGCGATCAGGAAGCGGTCGAACCGGTCGCCCGCGACCGCAAGTTCGAGACACAATAGTGCGGTACGGATATTGCCCGCCTGGCACACCTGCAGCGCGATCTCGGTTTCGTTGACGATCATCGGAAAATCCCGGTCCGGCATGGCTATTGGCCCGCCATTGATGTGAAACGACACGTCCGGGCGCATGTCCATCAGGTGCTTGCCGATGATCGGCGACGATCCGGGGATTGACGCGCCGCCGGTATGGCAGTTGACGATCATCCCCGCCTTTTGCGCCATCTTCACCAGCGGCGTGTAATCGAACGGCGTTTTGACCCGGCCAAAGCCGGCCTTGGCAAACCACACGCCTTTCCTCGCCACCTCGTTGAAATCCTTCTGGGTCAGGCCGGGCTCAAGGATGATGCAGCCGCCATAGACCCGCGCGCCACCCGGCCGGTAATGCTCGAAGCACTTGAAGGCCGCCAGCGCCAGCGCCTTGACGCCTTCGGGGTCGCTGGGCCGGCCCGGCACGTGGACCTCGCTCGCCGACAGGCAACTCGTCACCCCGCCATGCAGGTAGCTTTCGATGAAGCCCACCGTCTTCTGGCGCGGCGTGTAGTCGCCGAAGGTAATATGCACCTGGGAATCGATCAGCCCGGGACAGGCCGTGGTGCCGTCGGCGTCGACCACCACGTCGCAGGATCTGAGTTCGGCGGCGGAAACCGTGCCCACCTTCCGGATCCGCCCGCCATTCATCAGGATTGCGTCACCCTTGGCGAACGGCTTTCGCCAGTCGCCGGTGAAGATGGTGGCAATATTGACGATGGCGGTCTTCACCCGCTCCTCCCCCGCGGTGCGGCGCTATTCGGCGGCGGCGGCCGCCGCCTCGCCCTTGTATTTCTCGACGGCATCCTCGACCACGGTGCCCTTGAAGAAATCGGGGTTCATGCCGGTATGCATGTCCACCACGTTGCCGAACGAAAAGTCGCGGAAGTCGTCGTCGGTGATGAACCCGTCATCGACCATCTCGTGCGCCTCGACCATCACCTTGGTCATGTCCGGCACGTCCCAGTGGCCGATATCCGAGCCCAGGATGGCATTCAGCCGCGCCCCGTAATGGTTGAGCTTGGTATCGAAGGCGACCGAGTTCAGCCGGTCGTCGGCCTCGCAGCCGAAATAGAAATTGGCATCGAAGATATCGCGGATGTCCTCCCCCTTGGTGACGCCCGTCGGCGCGAAGTCGTTGACTTCCTCCGGCGACACGAAAAGCTGGGACGCGGTCGGTTGATGCGGCGTTTCCCTGATACGTTCGGCCGTCAGGTAATCATTGCCGTATTTCTCGAACTTCTCGACCAGCAGGTCGATATCCAGCTTGGCGGGATCCAGGTTGCGGCTCAGGGCGTCGAGATTCCGCTTCTCCCAATATTCGAACATGGTGTTATAGAGCTGCGCCGCCCAGCCCGCGCCGCCTTCAAGGAAGGCGAATTTAAGTGTCGGGAAACGTTTCGGCACCCCGCCGAAGAACAGCGACCGGCAGAAATATTCGCTGCCCTGGCCGAAGCTGCCGAGCGAGTTAAAGACGTAGTTGGTCGGCGAACCATGGGTGGAACCGCGCCCCCGGAACGAGTTGTGACAGCTCGGCGCCACGCCAAGCTCGACGCATTTGGCCCAGACCGGGTCGTAATCCGCCCCGACATCGATGCCGGGCGATGTCGGCGCCATGGTGTATTGCGCCAGGTGCGGCGCTTCGGCGACCACCTGCGGGGCGGGGCGCGGGATCATGGTGTTCATCACGATCGCCTTGAAACCGAGCTCGCCCACCGCATATTCCAGCTCCACGATGGCCTCGTCCGGCGAGTGCATCGGGATCAGGGCGACCGGCGCCAGCCGGTCGGACAGGCCTTGGAACATGTCGGCATACATCATGTTCATGGCGCGGAAGATGACCGGGCGCATCTCGTCGTCGCCGGTTCTGAGCACGCTCAACGCATGGGTGCCGTAGACGATGCCGAAATCGATGCCGGCCTCGTCCAGCCGCTCGTAAAACAGCCGGGGCAGCATCGCCGTCGCGCGGTCGATCGTGGCGGGGCCGGAATTGCCGACCCAGACGGCGCGCCGCCCGCGCGTCTTGTTGTCATGCTCCAGCATGGCCTCGTAGCGCTTGGCCATTTCAGGCCCACCAACCTTCTTGACGAAATCGAGGATCGCGAAGGTAGCCTCGATCATGTGGCCGTCGGAATCGACCACCGGATGGTCGAGATTGGCCCTGATATCGGCCCCGGTCACGCCGCTGTCGTGATGACCTGTCATGGTGCGTCTCCCTGTCTATTTCCCTTTATTTTGTGATGACAATAGAGGACGACGGCTTGGTTGGCGACCAGCCATGAAAAAAACCGGCGATGGTTGCCCATCGCCGGTTTGGATTGTGATCTCTGGCGCCGGGGCTCAGTGCCCGATGTCGGCCCAGATCCTGCGCTTGATCGCATACATCATGCCGGTCAGCACGATCAGGAACAGCATCACCTTGATGCCCATGCGCTTGCGCTCCTCAAGCTCGGGCTCGGATGCCCAGGCCAGGAAGGTGGAGACATCGCGGGACATCTGATCGACCGTCGCCTTGGTCTTGTCGGCGTATTCCACCCCGTCCTCGCTCAGCGGCGCGGGCATGCTGATCTGATTGCCGGGAAAATAGATGTTGTAGGCCATGCCATCCGGCACATTCATGCCAGAGGGCGCGTCCTTGTAGCCGGTCAGCATCGCGTGCAGATAATCGGCGCCACCCTTCCGCGCCTTGACGATCAGCGACAGATCCGGCGGCATCGCCCCGTTATTGCTGGCGCGCGCGGCCTGTTCGTTGGGGAACGGCATGACGAACCGATCACCCGGACGGCCCGGGCGGTCGAACATTTCGCCCTCGTCGTTGGGCCCGTCGTTCACTTCGACCTCGGCGGCGATCTTCTTGACCTGCTCCTCGGTGAAGCCGATGGCCTGCAGGTTGCGATAGAACAGCAGCCGCGCGGAATGACAGCCCGCGCACACCTCGACAAAGACCTGATAGCCGCGCTGCAGCGCCGCCCGGTCGAAGGTGCCGAACATGCCGGAGAACGACCAGTCCTGCTTGGGCGGCTTGACGCCGGTCACGGCGAAAGCGGCAGAGCCGGTGAAGACGGCCAGCGTGGCAGCGGACAATATTACGATCATAAGCTTCCGCATCACGCCTTCTCCATCGGCTTGGTCGCGGCGCCGCCACCCGCGGCGCCCCCGCCAAGCACCGGCTCGCCGATACTGGTGGGGATCGGGCGCGGTGTTTCGAACTTGCCAAGCAACGGCAGGATGACCAGGAAATGCGCGAAGTAATAAGCCGTCGATATCTGGCCGATCAGCACGAAGGCGCCTTCCGGCGCGTTGGCGCCAACCCAGCCCAGCACAAAGCAGTCGATCACGAACAGCCAGAAAAACTGTTTGTAAAGCGGCCGGTAGCGCGCCGAGCGGACCGGCGAGGTGTCCAGCCAGGGCACCACGAACAGCACCAGGGTTCCGGCGAACATCGCGATCACCCCGGCCAGTTTCGGCGTCATCAGCCAGGCGATCGGCCAGTAGATGAAGGCGTCGGCGGTGAACGCCCGCAGAATCGCGTAGAACGGCAGGAAGTACCATTCCGGCACGATGTGCGGCGGGGTCAGCAGCGAGTCGGCTTCGATATAGTTGTCCGGCTCGCCCAAGAAGTTGGGGGCGAAGAACACGACGCCGAAGAACAGGATCAGGAACACGCCGAGCCCGAACAGATCCTTGATCGTGTAGTACGGATGGAACGGGATACTGTCCTGCGGCCCCTTGGTGTCGATACCGATCGGGTTGCTCGAGCCGTGCTGATGCAGCGCCACGATGTGCATCACGACCACGCCGACGATCACGAACGGCATCAGATAATGCAGGCTGTAGAACCGGTTGAGCGTCGGGTTGTCGACCGCGAACCCGCCCCACAACAAGGTAACGATCCAATCGCCGATCAGGGGTATGGCCGAAAACAGGTTGGTGATCACGGTGGCGCCCCAGAAGCTCATCTGGCCCCAGGGCAGCACATAACCCATGAAGGCGGTCGCCATCATGCACAGCAGGATGGCGACG
>JAZFSB010000408.1:0-2461 GCA_036445935.1 Alphaproteobacteria bacterium
CGAGTTGAGCCCGCGATGGTTGGTGCCGGTCGCCAGTACGTCGCCCGGCTCCAGCGTGTGGATCGAACTGATCCAGGCGATGGACTTGCGGATATTGTGCGCCATGTCGTCGGTGTTGAAGTTCTGCATGAGCACGCCGTTGTTCCAGAGCTGGACCTGCAGCTTCTGCGGGTCGGCGATCTCGTCCTTGGTGACCAGATAGGGGCCCATCGGGGCGAAGGTTTCGCGCGACTTCATCTGATAGAAGGTGTTGCCCGCGGGCGGCAAGCCGCGCGCCGAGCCGTCGATGAAGTTGGTGTAGCCGAACACGTAATCCATCGCGTCCGCTTCCGGGACATTGCTGGCGCGCTTGCCGATGATCAGCGCAAGCTCGGCCTCGCCCTCGAAGATGGTGGCGGGTACGTCGGGCAGCACCATGGTGTCGCCATGGCCGATGACCGAGTTGGGTGATTTCATGAAGGCGTTGATTGGCGCCGGCGCCTCGCGCGTGCCGTCTTCCATATAGTTTACCGCCATGCAGTCGATATTGCCGGGCTTGGGCAAGGGCGGGCGAATGCGCACGCTGTCGAGAGCGACGCCTTCGCGGCTTGCCACCGCGGCTTCGAGCGTCGCGCGGTAATCCTCGAACCGCACGATCAACCCGTTGATCAGGTCGTGCGGCCCGGTATGCGGAAGGTCCCGCACCAGGTCGGTGACCTCGACCACCTTGTCGCCGTTCAGCACGCCCAGTTTGAAATCATCGAAATACAGCAGTTTCATAAATTTGTTCCCCTTGGGTTTTGGTTGAGCCATTGATGCCACATTTTGCCTGGGATGCAAGGTGCGGGCGGCGGGGTTAGCATAAGCCGATGATTGGCGACGCAATTCCCAGGGTAGAGGACCGACGGCTGCTGACCGGCGCGGGCTGCTTTACCGACGATATCGCCTTCGACGGTCAGCTATATGCCGCGTTCGTACGCTCGCCGCACGGCCATGCGGCGATCAGGTCGGTCGATAGCGCCGCCGCCGCCGCCATGCCCGGCGTCCTCGGCGTGTGGCGGGCGGAAGACCTGCTGGCCGACGGGGTGCGGCCGTTTCCAACCGATGTGGAAACCCGTGGCCCGCTTTATCCCAACCGGGACGGGTCGCTGATGGCGGACCCTGACTGGCTTCCGCTGTCGATGGGCCGCGCGCGCCATGTCGGCGATGCGGTCGCCCTGGTGGTCGCCGACACCGAAGCCCGGGCCCGGGACGCCGCCGGCGCGGTTGCCGTTGATTGGAAGCCCTTGCTATCGGTCACCGATACCGCGACGGCGGGTGATGCCGGCAAGCCGCGATTGTGGGATTGCGCGCCGCGTAATGTCTGCTTCGACTGGGTGACGGGCGATAGGGTCGCGACCGAAGCGGGGCTTGCCGCGGCCCAACGCGTGGTGTCGCTGTCGGTGGTGAACAACCGGCTGATTACCTGTTTCATGGAGCCGCGCGCGGCGGTCGCACGGTTCGATGCGGCGGCGGGGCGCTTCGAGCTTTTTGTCGGCTGCCAGGGGCTCTACACGCTGCAGCGCCGGCTGGCCCATGTGCTCGGTGTTGCGCCGGCGCTGGTACGGGTGGTGACGCGCGATGTCGGCGGCGGGTTCGGCTCGCGCAACGTGACCTATCCGGAATATGCCGCGGTGTTGTGGGCGGCGCGCCGGCTCGGCTGTCCGGTCAAATGGACGGCGGGGCGGGACGAGGAATTCAGCGCCACCGCGCAGGCCCGCGATACCGTTCTGAGCGGCCGGCTGGGGCTCGACGCCGACGGCATGTTCACGGCGCTTCGGGTCGATAGCGTGTGCAATCTGGGCGCCTATCACAGCAATAACGGGCCGTTCACCCAGCTGCGCAACCTGACCCGCATGCTGACCAGCGTCTATCGCGTCCCGGCGTCGTATCTTGAGCTTACCGGCGTGTTCACCAACAAGGCGCCGATCAGCTCGTTCCGCGGCGTCGGCCGCATGGAAGCGGTCTATATGATCGAGCGGCTGATTGAAGAGGCCGCGCGCCAGACCGGCATCGACCGGGTGACCCTGCGCCGCCGCAACCTGATCCCACCGGACGCCATGCCGTATCGCGCCAATCCGGACGCGCTCTATGACAGCGGCGATTATGCCGCCGGCATGGACATTGCCCTGCGGGCCGCCGACTGGGATGGGTTCGAAGCCCGACGGGCCGACACGCTGCGGCGCGGCCGGCTGCGCGGTATCGGCATCGGCAATTATATCGAGGGCGCGGGCGGCGAGCCGTCCGAATTCGGCGCGGTCGCGGTCGAGGGCTCCGACGCGGGTACGGTGCGGCTTGCCGCCGGTTGCGTCGCCCAGGGGCAGGGGCATGAGACGACGCTTCGCCAGATCGTCGCCGCCGAATTCGGTATCGCGATGGATCGGGTCAGCTTCACGACGAACGATACCGACCTGATCCCCGCCGGTGTCGGCACCAATGCGTC
>JAZFSB010000409.1:0-16275 GCA_036445935.1 Alphaproteobacteria bacterium
CGCAGTCTTACGGGCGGTCTTCCGCGCCGTCGTCTTGCGAGAGGTCTTGCGTGCCGCAGTCTTACGGGCGGTCTTCCGCGCCGTCTTCTTGCGGGAAGTCTTGCGTGCCGCAGTCTTACGGGCGGTCTTCCGCGCCGTCTTTTTACGGGAGGTTTTCCGCGCCGCAGTCTTGCGAGCAGTCTTCCGCGCCGTTTTCTTGCGGGCGGATTTCTTCACGGATGATTTGCGCGCGCTGGTTTTCTTCGCACGCCTAGCCTTCGTCGCTTTCTTCGCTGCCACTGTGCTGGCCCCCGATTGGTTGCTTTCCTACTTTTTGGCCCGGGTATTTCTCCGAGCCGCCTTCTTGCCGGTTGCTTGCTTGCGTTTCGCGGGCGTCTTGCCCTCGGCGGCACCATGATACGGCGAGAAAACCGGTTTGTACGCTTTTTCGTCAATGAACTGACGAATACCTTCCGCGTAGGCATCGTGACCACGGGCCGCATCGCGCACCTTGATTTCAGCGGCCTTGGCGTTCAGGTAATCAGCGGACGCGATCCAGTCCATGTTTTGCACCGCGCGAATTGCGTGTTTGGTGCCCCGCAAAACATTGGGATTTTTTTCCAAAAGTTCGCGTGCGAGCTTCAACGTCTCGCGCTTGAGATTTTTGGCTGGAACGGAGAGGTTCACCATGCCCATCTCGGCTGCCTTCTTACCGGTGAAGGTCCGACCGGTGCAGGCATAGAACATCGCATCACGCGCACGCAACGTGTCACCAACCATCTTGGAAACCATGCCACCCGGCAGGATGCCCCAGTTCACTTCCGACAGGCAGAAGATCGCGTCGTCGGCGGCAATCGAAAAATCCGCGCAAATACAATGGGTAAAGGCGCCCCCGATGCAATATCCGTTGACCATCGAGATGGTGGGCTTGTTGTAAAGCCACAGCTTTTCGTTGCGCCACCGGCTTGCCGCGCTGGCCTCGGCCTTCTTGTCGGGCTTGCCGTCGAGTTCGCGGAAATATTCTTTCAGATCCTGACCCGCGCTATAGGCCGTGCCGGCGCCGGTGATGATCACCAGCTTGGTGTCCGAATCGTTCTCCAGCCGCGTCAGGATATCCATCATCTCGACATGGAAGGTCGGGCTCATCGCGTTGCGCTTTTCCGGACGATTGAAAATCACCCAGGTGATCCCGTCTTTCTGCTGATCGACCTTCACACACGTATATTTCTTTTTCAGCATCGTTCCATTCTCCTGTTTTTGATCCTGTTTAATTTTCGATGCGGCGATGAAATTCTATCGCGCACCGATTCCGATTCGTTTTAGCGTCTCCACACCGGCCGCACATCGACGGCGCGCACGCCAGCACCTTCCTCCAACACCATGAGCGGATTGATTTCCAGATCGGACAACCAGGTCCGGTGATCCAGATAAAATGACGACAGTCCGGCAATGGCCCGCACCAGCGCATCGACATCGCGCGGCGCCTGGCCGCGGAATCCGTCGAGCGCCCCGGCGCCGCGCAACTCACTCAGCATGACGCGCGCTTCGTCCTCATCGACCGGGGCAAGGCGCAGCGACACGTCCTTCAGCAACTCGACGAAGACGCCGCCCAGCCCGACCACGACCAGAGGACCGAATTGCGGGTCATCGCGCACGCCCACCAGCATTTCCAGACCATCGATCATTTCCTGCACCAGAAACCCGCGCAGCGGTGTGGCGCCCATCGACGCCGCCATTTCGGCGGCAGCTACGCGGACCGCCTCCCCGTCGGCCAGGTTCAGCCTCAGCCCGCCGATCTCGGTCTTGTGCAGCGCTTCGTCGGAAACCACCTTGAGCGCGACCGGAAAGCCGATTTCAGCCGCCGCCCTCGCGGCTTGGTCGGCATCGGCGGCGAATGCCTCACGCGGCGGCGTTACGCCAAGCCCGGCAAGGCGATCCGACAGCCGGTCGGGCGCCAGATCGGCTTCGGCGCCCTGCGGGTTGGGCAGAGACGGGATACCGGCGCGGCGGCGCGCGCCATAGCGCACCAGCGCCTGCATCGTACGCACCGTCGCCGGAACGCCAAACAGAAACGGCATGCCGGCGTCATGCTGAAAGATCCGGTAGTTTTCATCGGCGTTCTGCACCATGCGCGAGAAACCCAACACCGGCTTGTCGGTCGCGGCCTGCAGCTTGATGTAAGGCTCCGGGTACTTGACCTTGTCGTCGGGCAACGGGATGCGGCCCTGCATGGCGATCAGATCGACATTGTCATCCTCGGCGAACAGCGTGCACAGCGCGCAAAATCTATCCACGTCGGAGGCCAGGGTACTGCCCGCATCCATCGGGTTATGCACATCGACATCGACCGGCACCAGCGCTTCCATCTTCTCCAATGTTGCCGGCGACAGTTCGGCCAGGGTCGCGCCCTCCACGCCGATCGAATCGAGCGTCAACCCGACCGCGCCGCCGGACGAGGTCACGACGGCAAGCCGGGGCCCGGCGGGCAGCCGCCCGTAGCGCAGCGCCAGCGCTGCATCCACCATCTCGTCGATGTTGGCGCAGCGGGTAATGCCGTAGCGGTCGCAAACCGCGTTGAATACCTCGTCATCGACCGCGACCGCGCCGGTATGGCTCTTCGCCTGTTCCTTGCCGCGCTCGGTGCCGCCCAGCTTGACCAGGGCCACCGGCTTGCCAGCCTCGAAGGCGCGCCGCGCCGCTTCCATGAAGGCGTCCGGCCGGCGGATGCTTTCCAGCATGGCGACGATCACCCGCGTATCCGAATCCGACACCAGGAAGTTCAGATAATCAGCGGCGTCGAGCCCAAATTCGTTGCCGCATGACACGGCATAGGAAAATCCCAGGCCGCGCAGCGCCGCCTGGGCGAACCAGTAGCCCAGCGTGCCGCCGGAATGAAAGATGCCCCCGACATCGCCCTTGGAGAGGTCGCGCAACCGGCTGGTCGGATACAGCAGGATATCGCGCGCGGTGGAAAACGTCCCCATGCAGTTCGGGCCGCACACCGATATGCCGGACTCGGCGATGATCTGCTTGAGTTCGGCGCCCAAATCGGCCCCGATGCCCTTGCGGCCTTCGCCGAAACCCGCCGAATAGATCGTCGCGGCCTTCAACCCGTGCTCGATGCCGTCGCGGATCACCCCGTTTACCGCGCGCGCCGGCACCACGACCAGCGCGTGATCGACGGGTTCGGGCAGCGACGCGAAATCGGGATAGACCTTCTCATCCCACAATTCGTCGCGGCGCGGGTTGATCAGGTAGGTGCGGGCGGGAAACCCGGCTTCCTTGAGATTGTGGTACAGAACGCGCGACCACCCGTCCCCGCCGGTCTCGCTGGCGCCGACAATGGCGATCGACTGCGGCTGAAGCAGCGGCTCAACTGAACGAAATTCTGGCGCCGACACTGCGCGTCCCCCTGTTTTCTTCGATTATCCGAATGGTTTTTATGGACTGTCAACCCGGCGCGCTAATCACTCTGAAAACGCTGCGGCGAACGTCCCTCGGGCACGCCGTCGGGCCGTTTCATGCCTTCGGGCTTATGACTTCCATCGCGATAGCGCCCAACTGCCTGGCCGCTGGCGACGATGCGGCCGGATTCGTCGACCGCTTCGACAACCGACATGAACATGGTGCGCCCGCCGCCAGTCTTGCGCGACCGCGCGGTGACGCGGCTGCCCACCAGCACTGGCGCAATAAAGTTGACCGTCAGCGTCACCGTGGCCCCCGACCGGTAATTGCCGGGGACGGTGCAGTAGATCGCGGCATGGGCCAGGGCGGTATCGAGCAGGGTCGACATGCAGCCGCCATGAAACACGCCGGCACCGTTCATGTGATGTTCATCGACATCCAGCTCGACCACGGCGCCGTCGAGTTCCCATTCGACAAGGCGAATTCCCATGGCATCGCTGACCGGCCCGAAGCTCTTGAGAGATGGTTGCGGCGGCGACAGGGTCGGGCGGTCATTCATATTCTTGGTCTCCCCATCAGTCGGCATAATCGCGCAGCACCAGCCGGGCCAGCGCCATCTTGAGAATTTCCGTCGGGCCCTCGGTAATAATGAAGCTGCGCTGGTCGCTCCAGAAACGCTCTATCGGCAAGTCGGTCGTCAGCCCCATCCCGCCATGGATCTGCATGCAGCGATCGGCGGCATGGAACGACTTCTCGTCGCCAAAATACTTGCACATGTAGGACGCCTTGCGCACGTCCTCGCCCTGATCGACCCGCCATGCGGTCTCGTGCACCATCAGCCGCAGCATGTGCACGTTTTGATACATGTCGACCAGCATGTTCTGCACCGTCTGGCGCTCGGCGAGCTTTGCGCCGAAGGTGGAACGCTGCTTGGCGTAGGAAGTTGCAAGTTCAAGGCAGCGCTCGATCACGCCGATGCCGCGCGCGCCGTGGCGCAACCGCCCCTCGGTCAGCCAGCTCTGGGCCGCGCGCATACCGTCGCCTTCCTCGCCAACCCGGTTTTCAACCGGCACGCGGACATTTTCGAACAGGATTTCCCACGGCCGGTCGCCGACCATCAGCTCCTGCTGGCGCAGCAGGATCACGCCCGGCGTATCCTTGTCGACCAGAAACAGGGTAAGCCCGCCGCGCGATCCCTTCTCGCGGTCCGTCGCCGTGACCACCTGCATGAAATCGACATTGCCGGCGCCGGTGATGAACCGCTTATGGCCGTTAATCACGTAATGATCGCCGTCGCGTACCGCCGTGGTGCGCATGCCGCCCGGGTCGCCGCCCGCCTCGGGCTCGGTCTGAGCGAAGCAGTTGGTCTTTTCGCCGCGAATGGTCGGGTAGAGGTAGCGTTCCTTCTGCTCGTCGTTCAGGTAATACAGGATCGGGCTGATGCGCGGCCCGAACAGCGACGAACTGCGCGACGGCAACGCGATGGTCCGCGACATTTCCTCCCACATCACCGCCTTGGCCAATGCGCCTAGACCCAGCCCCCCGAATTCCTCGGGCACGTCGAACATCCACAGCCCAAGCGCTTTCGCCTTGTCCTGCAACATGGCGAGCATGTCGGGCTTCATCTCGTTGCCCACCATCGTTTCACGCTCTATCGGGATCAGCTCGGTATCGACGAAGCGCCGCAGATTATCCTTCAACATCTGCAGCTCTTCGGGAAGATTGAAGTCCATTTACGCCTCCTGAGAATGCCCGTTCTGTGCCGGGCTTGCTGTTCCGTTCTAGCCCACATTTTCCGATACCGCCATGGTCGGCGGCGGGCACCGGTTGATTTCACGACTTTTCGGGCCAATGATCGGCGTTAATCCAACAACCAATACCAGGGAAGGCGATCGATGGATTACCCGTTGTCGGAAGAACACCGGATGTTGCAGGAGATGATGCGCCGCTTCGTCGACGAGGAGATGATCCCCGTCGAGATGGAAACCTGCGAGGACGGCGAGCTCAAGCCTGAATGGCGTGAAAAGTACCACGCTCGCGCCAAGGAACTCGGCATCTGGAAGATGGAAGTGCCCGAGGAATACGGCGGCGTCGGCGCCGACCTGGTGTCGCTGGTCATCGTCTGGGAGCAGCTCGGCCGCACGATCGCGGTGCCGACGCGGGGTTTGGGCGGCATCATGGGACCACAGGTGCGCGCCCCGCTTTACGAGCTCAGCGACGAGATGAAGGAACGCTATCTCTATCCGGTGCTGAACGGCGAAAAGACCGCCTGCTTCGCCCAGACCGAACCGGATGCCGGCGGCGATCCCGGCGGCATGCGCACCACGGCGGTGCGCGACGGTGATCATTACGTGGTCAACGGCACCAAGCGGTTCATCACCGACGCCGACAATTCGGATTTCTGCCAGCTTCTGGCCGCGACCGACCGCGAGAAGGGCTCGCGCGGCGGCATTTCAATGTTCCTGCTCGACATGGATACACCCGGCGTAAAAATCACCGCCAAGTTCGAGACCATGATGGGGGACTCTCCCTGCGAGATTCATTTCGACAATGTCCATATCCCGGTCGAGCAACGCATCGGCGAGGAAGGTCAGGGCTTCAGTCTGGGCCAGCGTTTCCTCGCCAACGGCCGGCTGAAGCACGGCGCGCGCGGCGTCGGTACCGCGCAACGCTGCCTCGACCTGATGAGCAGCTACGCCAAACAGCGCGAGACCTTTGGCAAAAAGCTCGCCGACCGGCAGGCCGTGCAATGGATGATCACCGACACCTATATTGAGTTGCAAGCCGCGCGCATGATGGTCTACGCCACCGCCCAACAGGCGGCCGCCGGAGAAATCGCCCGCACAGACGCCTATATTCAAAAAATGTATGCCGACGAGCTGGGTTTCCGCGCGGCCGATCGCTGCATGCAGGTGCATGGCGGCATCGGGCTGACGACCGACCTGCCGATCGAACAGTTCTGGCGTCAGGCGCGCAGCTTCCGCATCACCGAGGGGCCGACCGAAATCATGAAGATGGTCATCGCCCGCAATATCCTGCGTGACTACAACTGAGGAACATGACAATGGCAAAAGCGAAAACCGCCCAAAAAGCAAAGCCGACCAAGCAGGTCACAAACGCGACGCCGGATTATGACTATCAGACCATCAAGGTCGAGCAGCGGCGCGACGGGATCACCTTCGTGATCCTCAATCGACCGGAAAAGCGCAACGCCATGAACCCGCAAATGCATTACGACATGGACGATGCGCTGTTGCGGCTGGCGACCGACCCAAGGACCAAGATTCTGGTGGTGACCGGCGCCGGCAAGGCGTTTTGCGCGGGCCAGGATCTCAAGGAATATTTCCGCGGCACGGCAGGCGATCCGGTCGAGAAGTTCCGCGCGGCCGAGGCTTCGGAAAGCTGGCGTTCCGATCGGTTGTCGAATTTTCCCAAGCCGACCATCGCCATGGTCAACGGCTTCGTGTTTGGCGGCGGGCTGACGCCGGTGGTGTCGTGCGACGTCGCGGTCGCGGCCAATGACGCGGAATTCGGCATTTCCGAAATCAACTGGGGCCACATACCGGGCGGGCTGGTGGGCTGGAACGTCAACCAGGTGATGAGCGCGCGAGACGCCATGTGGTATTCGATCTCGGGCGACACCTTCACCGGTAAGCAAGCCGCCACCATGCGGTTCGTGACCTTCGCCTTCCCGAAAACCAGGTTGAAGAGCGAGACCATCAAGATCGCCAAAAAGCTGATGGCCAAGAATCCATGGGCGGTCCGCTACACCAAGGAAGCGATCCGCTCGGTGCGCAACATGAACATGTCTCAGGCGGCGGATTACCTGCGCTGCAAAAGCGACGCGCTACAACGCGCCGATGGCGAGCACGGGCGTCAGGAAGGCATGCGCCAGTTCCTGGACGACAAAAGCTTCCGCCCCGGCCTTGGCACCTACAAGCGCAAGCCGGCTTGAACCTGTATTAATTTAAGTCGTCATCACCGGGTCAGGCCCACGGCGGAAATACGATTGTCGGTTCGCCGGCGTCAATCGCGGGCGAGGCACATGGCGATGCCCATGCCGCCGCCGATGCATAATGTCGTCAGCCCCTTGCGGGCGTCACGCCGCTCCATCTCGTAAAGCAGGGTGGTGAGCACCCGCGCACCCGATGCGCCGATCGGATGGCCGATGGCGATAGCGCCGCCATTGACGTTCACCTTGTCGCCGTCCCAGCCCATATCCTTGGCGACCGCGAGCGTCTGGGCGGCAAAGGCCTCATTGGCCTCGACCAGGTCAAGATCATCGACTGTCCAGCCGGCCCGTTCCAGGGCCATGCGGCTGGCGGGAATAGGCCCAACCCCCATGATCGAGGGATCGACACCGGCCTGGGCCCAGGAAACGATGCGCGCGCGGGGTGCCGTGCCACGCCGCGACGCCTCATCCGCGGTCATCAGTACACAGGCAGCCCCCCCGTCATTGATGCCCGACGCATTGCCCGCCGTTACCGTGCCATCCTTGGCAAAGGCGGCGCGCAGCTTGGACAGCGCCTCAACGGTGGTGCCGGGTTTGAGGTATTCGTCGCGATCGACCACGATTTCCTCGCGTCGCGTCTTCACGGTGACCGGCGCGATTTCGTCGCGAAAGCGCCCGGCGGCCTGGGCGGCTTCGGCGCGCTGCTGCGACCGTGCCGCATAGGCATCCTGATCTTCGCGGCTAATCTGCCACTGCTCGGCCACGTTCTCGGCGGTGCAGCCCATGTGATAGCCGTTGAAGATGTCCCACAGCCCGTCGCGGATCATGGTGTCGACAAGCTGGGCGTCACCCATTTTCTTGCCGCCACGCATATGGATGCAGTGCGGCGACTGGCTCATGCTTTCCTGCCCGCCGGCGACAACGATATCTGAATCGCCGTTGCGGATCGCCTGAAAACCCATGGCCACGGCCTTGAGTCCCGAACCGCATAGCTGGTTGATGCCGTAGGCCGGCACCTCCACCGGCAAGCCGGCCCCGATAGAGGCCTGGCGCGCCGCGTTCTGGCCGACTCCGGCGGTCAATATCTGGCCCATGATGACCTCGGACACCTCGCCGGGCGCAACGTCGGCGCGTTCGAGCGCGGCGGAGATCGCCACCTTGCCCAGATCGGCGGCGGTAAGCCCGCCCAGCGCGCCGTTGAACGCGCCGACCGGTGTGCGCGCGGCGCTGGCGATTACGACATCGGTCATGACAAGGCTCCCGGCTGAATACGTGCTTCTGCCAAGACCTTATAGATGATTATCCACGTGCGTGGAATTGCGCGGGCACGCCGCTAACCTATCCAGATAAGAAAAAGCGAAAACGGAAACGCGGTCAGCGAATAGCCCGGCGAGCGTTTTCAAAACCGACCATTTCGGTGGATGCGGCAAGATCAAGGTCAAGATTGGGCCGGCCGAACGCATAACCCTGCAGCAAGGCCACACCTTCCTTGGCGAGCAATTCCGCCTCTGCCATGGTCTCAACGCATTCGGCAACGGTGATCAGGTCGAAATTACGCGCCAGGTCGATCAGCGACCGGATGAAAATCATGTTGTTGGGGTTCTTGCCCAGCTCCTGAATGAACGAACCGTCGATCTTGACCATATCGACCGACAGGATCTTCAACTGGCGGAACGAGGTATAGCCCGCGCCAAAATCATCAAGCGCCACGCGGCAGCCCAGCTCATGCAGAGTCGAAACGAAACGGGCGCTTTCCTCGATATCCTCAAGCCCCGCGGTCTCGGTGATTTCGATCACCAATCGGCGGGCGAGATCGGTGCGCCCGTGCAGCAACGCAACGACATGGCGCAGCCACGACCGGTCAGACGCGGTCAACCCCGATACATTGACGGCCAGATTGATTTCCGGGTAACGCCCCAGCACATCGATGGCGAGATCCAGCACCTTGCGGTCGATAAGACGGATCAGCCCGAGTTCCTCGACCACTGGCATGAAAGCGCCTGCCGCCACGACTTCGCCATCGGGCTGGATCATGCGCAGCAAACATTCATGCATCACCGTCTTATGTGTCGCTGCATCGACGATCGGCTGGAACGACAGCAATAGGCGGTCTTCACGAAGCGCGCGGTTGACCTGCTCGGCGATGATCATGTTCTTGCGGTGCCCTTCGCGCTGGGCATCGGTATAGCGATACATCGACCAGGTATTCCGCCCGTCGCGCTTGGATTTTTGCAGCGCGATGTCGGCCTTGGTCATGGCGTCCGACGGGGTGCGCACGGATTCCGGGAACGCCACCGCGCCGATCGACACCGTTACATGGATTGGTCCCGCCAAAGTGTCGATCGCGGTGTCGCGCGCGGTTTCGAGAATTTTCTCGGCGGCATTTTGAAGATCTTCTTCCGGGCAGTTGCTGAGCACCACGCCATAGCGGTCATCACCAATCCGGCCGATCATGTCACAGGCCCGCAGGCAGCGGTCGAGACGCTGACCCACCGCGATGATCACGGAATTAGCGACCTCATAGCCAAAAGCCTGATTGACCATGTTGATTTTATCGATACCCACCACCAGGAAACAGCCCTCGACCTGATAGCGCAGGCTGTAATACAGCGCTTGATCCAGCGCTTCGCGCAGGCGTGTCTGGTTGTAGTGCCCAGTCAGCGAATCGTAGTTCGCGATATATTCGATTTCCGGCGGCGCTGCCTTGCGCTGGGTGATGGGGCGCATGGACCCGCGCAAGCGAACCGGACGGCCGTCAGGCCCCAGCTCGGCAATCCCCCGGTCATGAAACCAGCGCTGTTCGCCCTCGCCGCCACGGACGCGATATTCGCACTCGAAGGAGGTGTTGCTCTGCGCCAGGTCGGTAATGGCCTCTAACCGGCGCGGAAGATCATCAGGATGGACCCGGTCATTAAACCGGGCACCGGTCTTCATCAGCAGATGGTCGGGCACGCCAAACACGCGTGATGCCTCGCCAAGCCACTCTACGCTGTCGGTCGAGAGATTCCAGTCGTAGGCAACGTCACCCGAAGCGTCGATGGCGGCGCGCAATCTTTCAAGTTCGGCTTGATGATCGTTCATTTTAATTTTGCATCATGCAATTTTATGGCCTCTACCTGAGACCAAATCAAAACCAAGCCCACCTATTGGCAGACAAGGAAACTATAGACAGGGACATGTTTCAAATATGTAAATCTGAAATCAGATAGATTATGGATAAAACCCTGCAAAACTGCAAAAAGGATTATCAAATCAAAATATAGGGGTAATTATTTATTAAAATATATAGTTAAAAATATTTAATATTAACATGTCATGTCTTTTTTCTTAATTTTGTATTGATTTTTCTCTAATTATAGTCAGAATGCCTCTCTACAGGAGGCTTGGATGAAGATCGTACCAGTAGAGCAAGTACGTCACCCGTTGCGCCCCGGCCAAAAGCCGGCGTCGGAAAGTCCCAAGACCGTTCCCGGCCGTGAAATCGTCACCCAGCGCGATGCGGTGATGTTCCGGGCCACTGCCGAGATCAGCGGAATGGGTGTTGGCGCCACGGCGCCGTTTCTTGCCCAGCGGCTGGCTCAACTTTGGCCCACACCCCCTCTGACCAATCCCGCGCTGGCAAGCGCGGCCTATACAAAGCCCGCGGTCGAGGCCATGCGATATTCGCTGACATCGTTGGCGTTGGTCGCTTAGCAGGCTGATTCGGCCTTGAGTGTCAGGCGGACTTGGCGTCGCCATACCCGACTGATTTCAAGACATCGGCAATTTCGTTGAGAATTTCGGGGTCATCGATCGTCGCCGGGGCCCGCCACGCCTCGGCGTCGGCGATCTGACGCATGGTGCCGCGCAGGATTTTGCCGGAGCGAGTCTTGGGCAGACGCTGCACCACGGCGGCGGTCTTGAATGCGGCGACCGGACCGATGCGATCTCGCACCAGATTGACGACTTCATCCACGATCACCTCCGATGCCCGCGCGACGCCGGCGTTGAGCACCAGAAAGCCGAGAGGCACCTGCCCCTTGAGCGCATCTGCAACGCCGATCACCGCGCATTCGGCGACGTCGGGGTGCGATGTCAGCACTTCTTCCATCGCCCCGGTCGACAGCCGGTGGCCGGCGGTATTGATGATGTCGTCGGTGCGCGACATGACGAAGACATAGCCATCCTCATCCACGAAACCGGCATCGGCCGTCTGATAAAAGCCAGGAAAATCATCGAGATAGGTCTGGCGGAACCGGTCGTCCGCATTCCATAGCGTCAGCAATGACCCGGGTGGCAAGGGCAAGCGGGCAACCAGCGCACCGGTTTCGCCGACCGGCGCCTCGGCACCGGTCGCATCAAGTACCCGAAGATCCCAGCCCGGAACCGGCCGCGCGGGCGAGCCATACTTGACCGGCAGCTTCTCTATCCCCATGCAGTTGGCGCAAATCGACCAGCCGGTCTCGGTTTGCCACCAGTGATCGATCACCGGAATACCGAGATACCGCTCGGCCCACTGGATGGTGTCGGGGTCGGCGCGCTCGCCGGCAAGGAACAGCGTTTTAAACCGGGAAAGATCGTAATCGCCGATCAGCTTGCCTTGCGGGTCCTCGCGCTTGATGGCGCGGAAAGCGGTCGGGGCGGTGAACATCGCGCGCACACCATGCTGGGAAATGACCCGCCAGAAAGCGCCCGCATCCGGCGTGCCTATCGGCTTGCCCTCGTAAAGGATAGTCGTGTTTCCGGCCAACAGAGGGGCGTAGACGATGTAGGAATGGCCCACCACCCAGCCAATGTCGGAGGCCGCCCAGTAAACGTCGCCCGGGTCGACGCCATAGATGTTCTTCATCGACCAATTCAGCGCCACCGCGTGCCCGCCATTGTCGCGCACCACGCCCTTGGGTTGGCCGGTGGTGCCCGAGGTATAGAGAATGTATAGCGGATCGGTCGCCGCCACCGAGACACAGTCATGTGGACGGGCGCCGGCCAGCGCGTCGTCCCAGTCAAGGTCGCGGCCAGGCATCAGTTCCGACTTGAGCGCCGCGCGCTGCACGATAATGCAGCGTTCGGGCTTATGGTTGGCCAATTCCAGCGCGCCGTCGAGCAACGGCTTGTAATCGACGACACGGCCGGGTTCCAGCCCGCACGAAGCCGAAACCACCACACGCGGCAGGGCATCATCGATCCGCACCGCGAGCTCATTCGCGGCAAAACCACCGAACACTACCGAATGGACCGCACCCAGCCTGGCGCAGGCCAGCATGGCGATCACGGCTTCGGGGATCATCGGCATGTAGATGATCACCCGGTCGCCGGCCACGACCCCCTGGCGCGCCAGCGCGCCGGCAAACAGGGCAACCTGATCGCGCAGTTCGCGATAGGTCGACGTCGTTACGCTGTCGGTCATCGGGCTGTCATAAATAAGCGCGACCTGATCGGCCCGCCCTGCATCGACGTGACGGTCGAGCGCGTTGTAACAGGTGTTCAGTCGGCCACCGGCGAACCAACGGTAAAACGGCTTGTTCGTCTCATCGAGAACCGTATCCCAGCTCCGGTCCCAGTCGATTCCAGCGGCCGCCTCGGCCCAGAATTCGTCCGGGTCCGTCATCGATTTCTGATAGAGCGATTCGAAACTGTCGGTCATGCCTCTCCCCTTTGGCATGCGCGGACCCATTCCTCTCATGGGTTTACCGGCGCAGCACCGACTTTTGCATTCCGCCGAAGCGGATGCACGGCATTTATGATGGGACTTAGCCGACCGGGCTGGCCGGCGGAAGGATCAGGCCGATTCCAGCATCGCCAGTTCGTCCTTGATTTTGAGTTTTTGTTTCTTGATGTCAGTGATCAGGCATTTATCCGGATTGGCGTGGCCCTGTTCCATGTCAAGCTTGACTTCCAATTCGGCGTGACGGGCTTCCAACGCAGAAACATGATCCTTGACACTCATGGGAACCTCCATCAAAGATAGTTGCGACACGAAATCATTATACCCTTTTAACCACAAAAATTCAAAATATTCTTGTTAGGGCAAAACGCCGCATCCGCCGCGTTTCAAATATAGTCCACCTACGTCGAATCATCTCAAATTAAGCATCAACCGTCCCCAAGGCAGATTGCAAGCCCACGCGCGGTCCGCACGATGGCACCCTCTAGATCGACCGGGTGAGCGCGTGCGACCACGTCGGAAAGCGGCACATCGATACAATCGCGGCTGGACCAGGCGACCATGCGGTCGAACTTGCCGGCGGCGACGAGATCCACGGCATGAACACCAAAAGCCGAGGCAAACAGCCGGTCACGCGGCGAAGGCGTCCCGCCGCGCTGCACATGGCCCAGCACCGTAACCCGAGTTTGGGCACCGGTTTCCTCGGCGATCCGGTTACCGATATAGTTCCCGACACCGCCCAGCCGGACATGCCCATGCATATCGGTGATGGTGACGGTTTCGCCGGTTTCGGTCTTGACCGCCTCGGCGACGACGACCAGCGCGAAATCACGCCCTATCGCCTTATTCTCCGCGATCTTGCGCCGGATATGCTCCATCGAATAGGGAATCTCGGGGATCAGAATGATATCCGCCCCACCGGCTATACCGGTGTTGAGCGCAATATGGCCGTTATCGCGGCCCATGACCTCAAGCACCATGACCCTGCCATGGCTGGCCGCCGTCGGCTGCAACCGGTCCATCGCCTCGGTGGCCACATCGACCGCCGTGATGTAGCCGATGGCGTTCTCGGTAAAGGCGACGTCGTTGTCGATTGTCTTTGGGACGCAGATCAGATTCAGCCCGCCCTTCTCCGCCAGCCGGCGCAGGATGGCCAGACTGCCATCGCCGCCGATGCCGATAAGCGCGTCGAGCCCGAGCAAGTGATAGCCCTCGATAATCTCGTCCGAACGGTCTTTGCGGCTCCCGTCCGGCATAGGGAAATCGAACGGGTCGCCCTGGTTGGTGGTACCCAGGATGGTGCCGCCGAGACGCAGGATATTGCCGGTGAAAATCTTGAGCGTCAGTTCTTCGTGATCCACCGGTCGCTCCAGGAAGCCGCGCGTCCCGTTATGGATGCCAAAGACCTGCCAGCCATAGCCATGGATGGCGCGCTGCGCCACCGCGCGAATGACCGCGTTCAGCCCGGCACAATCGCCACCGCTGGTAAGAACTCCTATCCGCTTGACCTGATCGTTCACACCGCGCCCCTCCTTGCCGATTATCCCCGCAGGCCGGTTCGCGGAAATCAGTCTAACCCACCGACGCGAAATCTGTTACCGTATCGGTTGGAAAATTGGGGCTTGGCGTGAACAGGGATGTCAGACGATCTCAATGACCTGAACAATCGGCTCGCGGCGCTCGAATCGGAGCATCGCGACCTTGACGACGTGATCGATCGGATCACCGGCAAGGGCCCGTTTGATCAACTGCAGATGCAACGGCTGAAAAAACGCAAGCTGCTGCTGAGGGATTTGATCGAACATCTGCGCAGCCGGAATATTCCAGACGATATCGCCTGACGGCTGATTGGATCCTGTTTCGCTCACGCGAAACCGGCACCTCAGGGATCGGCGCCCTGCTTTCGCGTTTGCTTGTCCAGATACATGGCACGATCCGCCGCGGCCAGCGCATCACCGGCGGTGTCGCCACCGCGAAAAGTGTAGGTGCCGAAAGAAACCTCGATAGGAATTTCCGTGCCATTCCAGTCAAGCGGCTGATTGGCAATCTTCGCGGCCAGCGACCGAGCCTTTTCCTCGGCGGTCGCCTCGTCGCCCTGCGACAGGATGACCCCGAACTCATCGCCGCCGAGACGCCCAACGACATCGGATTCGCGGATATTTTCAACCAGTTGGTCGGCGACCATCATCAGCGCCGCGTCACCGGCCGGATGGCCATGCGTGTCGTTGATCGGTTTCAGCCCGTTGACGTCAAAATAGATAATGCTGCTGGGGGAATCGTAACGTTCGCTGAATGCCATGATGCGCGACAGTTCGCGTACGAAGGCACGGCGGTTGGCAACCGGCGCCAATGAATCCTGATCGGCCAGCTGTTCGAGATAGGCAATGCGCTGGTGGCTCTCCTGCAGATCCTGGCGCAGCGATTCGACTTCCTGCATCAGGCGCATGATGGCGTCGCGAACCTTGGGCGTCAGCTCGCCGGAAGGAATACCGAGAACGTCGGATGCGTCCGCGATCGGTCGCGGCGCGCTGGCCGCCTCGCCAGTGCGCGCATAGACGGAAGCGACCCTTGCGGCGCTTGACGTGGACTTGGTGTCGCTGATTTTCATTCTGTATCCGCGTACCTTGGTGGCAATACCCCAATCAGCGCATGCCGTCCCCAGGAAGAGCCAACTGGGGAATTTGACCTAAATTTTGTTAAGGAATGCTTAGAACTCACACCTATTTCCAGCCATTGCACGGCATTGGAGCGGCCGTATAATGCGCGCCGACCGTGCAACTCAAGGGGACCCTACATGGCCAAAACGCCCACCCGCCGCCGCGCCGCCACCCGCAAATCCGCCAAGACGCCGCTGGTCGGCGTCGTCATGGGCAGTCAGTCGGACTGGGAGACCATGCGCCACGCCGCCGAAACGCTAAACAAGCTCGGCATCGCCAACGACGTCGGCATCCATTCCGCCCACCGCACGCCGGAACGCCTGGCCGACTGGGTGCGCGAGGGCGACGCCGGCGGCATTCAAATTTTCATCGCCGGCGCCGGCATGGCCGCCGCCCTGCCCGGCGTGGTCGCCTCGCTCACCGCTCGGCCCGTATTTGGCGTGCCAATGGAAACCCGCGTCATGGGCGGGCTCGACAGCCTGCTGTCGATCTGTCAGATGCCGGCGGGCATCCCGGTCGGCACCACCGCCATCGGCCGGGCGGGCGCGATCAACGCGGCCCTGCTGGCCGCCGCCGTACTGGCGCTGTCGGACGAGAAGATCGCCAAAAAAGTCGACAAATTCCGCGCCGACCAGGCC
>JAZFSB010000410.1:0-2156 GCA_036445935.1 Alphaproteobacteria bacterium
CCACCCCGCTCGGCGACATCTTCGACAGCGGCGAATTTGTCGAAATCATGGAAGCCAGCATGGAACGCGCCGATTGGGCGGGCTATGCCGTCCGGCGCGAAGACAGCGCTAGCCGCGGCAAGCTGCGCGGGGTCGGCATGGCGACCTATGTCGAAAAATGCGGCGGCGGCTTTCCCGAGACGGCCGACGTCAAATTCGACACCGGCAACGACCACATAACCCTCTACATCGGCACGGTGACCAACGGTCAGGGCCACGATACGGCCTACAAACAGATAATGTCGCACCGGCTCGGCATCGACACCGACAATCTTACCGTCGTCCAGGGCGACAGCGACCTGGTGCCGCCGGGCCTGACCGGCGGTTCACGGTCGGTGACGGTGGGCGGCGTCGCCGTTTCCAAGGCGTCGGAGGCGATCATCGAGAAGGGCCGGCAAATCGCCGCGCATATGATGGAAACTGCGGAGGCCGACATCGACTATGGCGACGCCACCTTCCGCGTTACCGGCACCGACCGCACCATGTCGTTATTCGACGTCGCCCGGGCGGCAACCGATTCCGCCAATCTTCCCGAGGGCGTGGAACCGGGGCTCGACGAGGCCTATACCCAAACGCCCGAGGTTCCGACCTATCCCAACGGCTGTCATATCTGCGAGCTGGAAATCGACCCCGACACCGGCGATCTTGAAATACAACGCTACACCGTCGTCGACGACTTCGGCGACATCGTCAATCCGCTGCTGATCGAAGGCCAGGTGCATGGCGGCATCGTTCAGGGCCTCGGCCAGGCGTTGCAAGAGCACACCGTTTATGACGGCCAGTCGGGCCAGCTCATCTCCGGCTCGTTCATGGACTACACCTTGCCGCGCGCAGATAATTTCCCCTATTTCGACTTCACCATGCGCAATGTGCCGTGCACGACCAATCCCATGGGCCTCAAAGGCTCGGGCGAAGCCGGCGCCATCGGCGCGCCGCCAGCGGTGATCAATGCTATCGTCAATGCCATGGAAGCGGCGGGCGGATCGACGGACATCGATATGCCGGCAACGCCGGATGCAATTTGGGCAGCCGCCAACCAGCGCGCCGCCGCCGAATGACGTGACGCGGGCGAGCGCCCGCTGGGAGGTTCCGTGACCAACGACTTTGCGCCGTTGTTGCCGGCGGTGTGCGACATCGCCCGCCAGGCCGGCGTTGCAATCATGACCGTCTACGCCACCGACTTTACGGCCGAGCGTAAGGCCGACGGCTCGCCGGTCACCGAAGCCGATACGGCAGCGGAAGCGTTAATCCTGCCGGCCTTGCGCGCGCAAACGCCGGACATACCCATCGTTTCGGAAGAGCATATGGCCGAGGGCGAAGCGCCGGATATTTCCGGCGGCAGCTTCTGGCTGGTCGACCCGCTGGATGGCACCCGCGAATTCTTGAAGCGCAACGACGAATTCACCGTCAACATCGGCCTGATCGTGGATCTGGAGCCGGTGTTCGGCGTGCTCTATGCACCGGCGCTGGATGATTTGTATTTCGGCGCCGGCGCAGGCTCGGCCATGCGCTCGCTCAACAGTGGCGAAGCGCAGCCGGTCCAGTGCCGCGACATACCGGCGGCGGGCATGAATGTGATGGTCAGCCGCTCGCACCGCCAGGGCGGCAAGGTCGACCAATACCTATCCGATAAGAATGTGCATGCGCTCGTGCCGTGTGGCAGCGCGCTCAAGTTCGGCGTTCTGGCCGCCGGCGAGGCCGATCTCTACCCGCGGTTCGGGCCGACCAGCGAATGGGATACCGCGGCGGGCCACGCCATCCTCCGCGCCGCCGGGGGCGACATCGAAACTCTCGATGGCCAGCCCTTCGCCTACGGCAAGAGCCAGGAGAAGTTTCTCAATCCCGGTTTCGTCGCCTATGGGCGGCGATAACCGCTGACATGAAACCGGCGAATGCAGCGACGATGGGCGAAGCTGCGGCGATCCTCGGCGGCGGCGGCCTGGTGGCCTTTCCCACAGAGACGGTCTATGGGCTGGGCGCCGATGCGCGCAACGACCGGGCCGTCGCCCGCATCTTTGCGGCCAAGAACCGGCCCCAGTTCAACCCGCTGATAGTGCATGTCAAAGACATCGCGGTGGCGGCCCGATACGCAGAATTCGACGACCGCGCCAAGGCGT
>JAZFSB010000411.1:0-2433 GCA_036445935.1 Alphaproteobacteria bacterium
TCGTGATCGCCAGCGCGATGTCGATGATCGGCTTCGTGACCTCGCTGTGGGAATTGATGGTGCTGATGTCGATCGCCGGCATCGGCAATTCCGTATTCCACCCGGCGGATTATTCGATCATTTCCAGCACGGTTGACGAGAAGCGCCTGGGCAAGGCGTTTTCGTTCCATACCTTCGGCGGTTCGATCGGCATGGTGGTCTCGCCGATCATCATGGTGGCGCTCTCGGCCCTGTTCGGCTGGCGCATCGCGATCAGCGCGGTCGGCGTCGTCGGCCTGGCGCTGGCCGTCATCATCGTGCTGGCAAGCGGGGTGATCGGCGAGGGCGGCAAATCGGTCAAAAGGATCGGCGCGGGGCCGGGATGGCGGGCGCTGGTGACGTCGCGGCCGATCATGCTGTTTTTCGTCTTCGGGGTATTCGCGGCGGCGGCCAATTCCGGCGTCGTCAATTTCTCGGTCAAGGCGTTCCAGGACATCTATGGGTTGGAACTCGCGGCGGCCGCGGTGGCGTTGACCGTCTATCAGGCCTGCTCGATGGCCTGCGTGCTGCCGGGCGGGCTGGCCGCGGACCGGAGCCGGTATCAGGACGTCATCCTGATCGTCGGTTTCGGACTGACCGGCGTGTTCGTGGTGCTTGCCGGGATTGGCATCCTGCCGTTCTGGCTGGCGGTCATCGTGCTCGGCATGGCGGGCGGGATGCGCGGCTTCATCAACGCGTCACGTGATGTCTCGGTGCGCCATGCGGCCGGCGATCTGCCGGTTGGCACCGTGTTTGCCTGGGTCACTACCGGTTTCCTGATCGGCCAGTCGATCGGTCCGGCGATCTATGGCGCGCTGCTGGATGTCGGTGAGCCGACCATCGTCTTCTGGACCTCGGGGATCTTTTCGCTGCTCGCGGTCTCGACCGTGTTCTTCAATGACAGCACCCGGGCGAGGCGCCAGTGACCGCCGCTAGCGCCACGCTCGACCGGCGAGAGCATCTTGCCGTCTGGCTGATCGGTGCGGCCCACATGGCCAGCCATTTCTACCATTTGGTGCTGCCGCCCCTGTTCCTGTTCGCGAAACCCGCGCTTCAGGTGAGCTATGCCCAGCTTGGCTTCGTCATGACGATCTATTTCGTGGCCACGGCGGTCGTCCAGGTGCCGGTCGGCTTGCTGGTCGATCGCGTCGGCGCGCGCGTGGTGCTGATTGCCGGGTTGATGATCCATGGTGCGGCCCTGGTCGCCGCGGGTCTGGCGCCAAGCTACTCGATGCTGCTGGTCGCATTCTTCCTGGGCGGTATCGGCAACGCGGTTTTTCATCCCGCTGATTTCTCGATCCTGTCCAATAATGTGCGGGAAAGCCATCTCGGCCGTGCCTTCGCCGTCCACACCTTCTGCGGAGGCATCGGCTATGCGTCGGCGCCGGTGGTGATGGGAACGCTGGCGGTCACACTTGGCTGGCAGGGTGCGATGATCTCCGCCGGCGCGCTTGGCGTTGTCATCGGTGCGGCCGTGCTGTTCGCCGGGGGCAGCCTGCGTGAAGACAGCGCGCGCGACCGCCGTGCCGCCGGAACGTCGGATGCGGACGCGGAGGCCAAGGCCGGCTGGCGCCTCATGCTGACCCGCCCGATGATCCTGTTCTTTTTGTTTTACGTGGCGACATCGGCGTCCGGCACGGGCATGACCAACTTCGCGGCGGTGGCGCTGCCGGCGGTCTACGGCATGGGACCGGATATTGCCAACGCGCTGCTCACCGCCTTCCTGGTCGCGGCCATCGTGGGCGCTCTGCCGGGCGGCTGGCTGGCCGATTGGAGCCAGCGCGAGGCGCAGGTGCTGGTCGTCAGTTTCATCGTCATGGCCGCCAGCCTGTTCGCCCTTGGCACCGGCTGGCTGTCGTTCTGGATGATCGCCGCCATGATGGTGGTCTCGGGCTTCGTGCGCGGGCTCTATAACGCGTCGCGCGACGTGCTGGTACGCCGGGCAGCGCCACCCGGCGGCATCGGCGCCGCGTTCGGCTTCGTGACGCTGGGCTATACGCTGGGGCAGGGCGGTACGCCGGTGATCTATGGCTGGCTGATGGATAACGGCTACGGCGAAGGCGTGTTCATCATGGCCGCCGTCGCCGCCCTGCTGTCCATCGTGACGGTAATCATTCCCGACGGGCGGAAGGGTAGGGAAGCGGGCCGGCGCCGTCCATGATCAAGCCACCCATTCGCTGACCGGCGCGCGCGCGTCCTGTAGCGGTTGGCTGATCACGTCGACCAGCGCTGGACCGTCATGGGCGATGGCGGCGGCGAGGGTGGGGCGCAGCTTGGCGGGATCTTCCACCCGACAGCTTTTTACGCCATAGGCCCGGGCCACGGCGGCGTGGTCGGTGCGATCGAAATCGACCGAGTAATAGCGCCCATCATAGCCTGACTTCTGTCCCGCCTTGATCCAGCCATAGACCGCGT
>JAZFSB010000412.1:0-2651 GCA_036445935.1 Alphaproteobacteria bacterium
GCCGAGACCACCGACCGCGTGCCCAAGGTGACGATCCCCGCGCCCCAGGTGGTGCATTGCTTCATGGGCGGCGACCGCGCCATTCGCGGAACCGTCTATGGCGACCCGGAGCCGTTCTGGGACGATCTGGTGGCGGCCTACCGGCAGGAATTCGCGGCCCTGATCGACGCTGGGGCGAAATACATCCAGATGGACGACACCTCAATCGCCTTCCTGTGCGATCCCGCGCTGCGCGACGAGATCAGCAGTTGGGGCCGCGATCCCGACGATCTGCTGGACGAATATGCCAAGCGTATGAACCAGGTGATCAGCGACCGGCCGTCCGACGTCAAGGTCACGCTGCACCAGTGCCGCGGCAACCGCGAAGGTATGTGGGCGTCGGAAGGCGGGTTCGATCCCGTCGCCGATGTGATGTTCAACCAGATCGATGTCGACGGCTATTTCCTGGAATACGATTCAGAACGCGCCGGGACGTTCGAGCCGCTGCGTCATCTGCCGGAAGGCAAAGTCGTGGCGCTGGGTCTGGTATCGACCAAGACGCCGGCGCTGGAAGACGCCGACATGCTGAAACGCCGGATCGACGAAGCGGCCACCTACACGCCACTCGACCGGCTGGCGCTGGCCCCGCAATGCGGCTTCGCCAGCTCCGTCGGCGGCAACCCGGTGATGCTCAACGACCAGATCGCCAAGCTCAGTCGCATCGTCGAGGTCGCCCGCGACGTATGGGGCGACGCTTGAGTAGGGCTTGACGCGAAGTCCGCACCGGCCCGCGTTCAAACCAGCGCATCAAGTTCGGCGTCTTCCGGGAATCGTCTGGTTTCGAGCTTGGAATAGCGTAATTCCCCATCAACGGTGATTTCGAACGACCCTATCGGGCCCGCCGTGAGCTCGACATCATCGGGGACGACCGCACCGGTCGCGACCAGCCTGTCCCTCGCACGGAGGGCCCGCGGGCGGTAGTTTCAGCGCGCGCAATAATCAATCCGGATATTCATGGCGTTTCCTTAGATCGCTGCTGCCGGATACCCTGAAAATATACCAAGGATCGTTGATCGCGCCCTGCTTTTTCTTGCCCTTGACCACGAAACACGGTACGTACCGGCCGACCCTGACGGGGGGCGCGGCACGGCCTGTCGACCCGCGCATCAACACCCATTGATCGATTGAGGAGCAGACATGGCACGCAACAAGATCGCGCTTATTGGCGCGGGCAATATCGGCGGCACGCTGGCTCATCTCGCCGGGCTGAAAGACCTTGGTGATGTGGTGATGTTCGACATTGTCGACGGCATCCCCCAGGGCAAGGCGCTGGATCTGATCCAGGCGTCGCCGGTCGAAGGGTTTGATTCGGCGATGAGCGGGGCGGCGAAATACAGCGCGATCAAGGGCGCGGACGTGGTGATCGTCACCGCCGGCGTCGCGCGCAAGCCCGGCATGAGCCGCGACGATCTGATCGGCATCAACACCAGCGTGATGAAATCGGTCGGCGAGGGCATCAAGAAGAACTGCCCCAAGGCCTTCGTGATCTGCATTACCAACCCGCTTGACGCGATGGTCTGGGCGCTGCGTGAAGCTTCCGGCCTGCCCGCCAACCGTGTCGTCGGCATGGCGGGCATTCTCGACTCGGCCCGGTTCCGCTATTTCCTGGCCGAGGAAATGAACGTTTCGGTCGAAGACGTGACCGCCTTTGTGCTTGGCGGGCATGGCGACACGATGGTGCCGTTGCCGCGCTATTCGACCGTGGCCGGCATCCCGTTGCCCGACCTGATCAAGATGGGCTGGATAACCAAGAGGAAGCTCAACAGTGTCGTCCAGCGCACGCGCGACGGCGGCGCCGAGATCGTTGGGTTGCTCAAGACCGGTTCCGCCTTCTACGCGCCGGCTTCGTCGGCGATCCAGATGGCGGAAGCCTATCTCAAGGACAAGAAGCGGGTGCTGCCCTGCTGCGCCTATTTGACCGGCCAGTACGGGGTGAAGGGGCTTTATGTCGGCGTGCCGGTGGTAATTGGCGCGGGCGGCGTGGAAAAGATCGTCGAGATCAAGCTGAATGCGGCGGAGAAGAAGGAATTCAACTCCTCGGTCGCCGCGGTGCGCGGGCTGGTCGATGTGGTCAAGCGCCTGCAACGCGCGGCCAAGAGGAAAAAGCCGGCGCGCAAGGCGGCCAAGAAATAGCCCCGACCGGACAGCAAATACGGGCGAGAACCGATGAACATTCACGAATATCAGGCCAAGGAACTGCTTGGCAGGTTCGGCGTCGCGGTCCCGCGCGGCGGCGTCGCTTACACAGCCGATGAGGCCGTCAAGGTTGCCGGCGAACTCGGCGGCGACATCTGGGTGGTCAAGGCCCAGATCCACGCCGGTGGGCGCGGCAAGGGTGGCGGGGTCAAGCTCGCCAAATCGACCGATGAGGTGCGGGCGCTGGCCGATGAAATGATCGGCATGAACCTGGTCACGCACCAGACAGGTCCGGCCGGCAAGGATGTCGGGCGCATTTATGTCGAGGAAGGCTGCGACATCGCCCGCGAACTTTATCTCGGTATCCTGATCGACCGCGCCACCAGCCAGATTACCGTCATGGCGTCGACCGAGGGCGGCATGGACATCGAGGAGGTCGCGGCCAAGACGCCCGAGAAAATCCTCACTGTCGCGCT
>JAZFSB010000413.1:0-5977 GCA_036445935.1 Alphaproteobacteria bacterium
ACTATGGCTTGCTCGCGAGGATAAGGCTCGCACCCTGCAGGAATGGCTCCCGCATGATATCCGCGAATCCGGCTTCACCGAGCCAATGGCAATATTGGGTTTCCGTATACGCCTCGCCGTCGTCGTACTGATTGAGAAAATTCATGTTCATGCCGACGCAGCTTCCCGGGGACAGCCGGGAATCGTCGCAGATATGTCCGACGAGAAAAAATGCACCGTCGGATGGCAGCGCCGCGGCTATGTTGTTTGCCGCCTTTTGGTTCTGGTCCGCCGACAGGACCTGAAACAAATTGCGC
This sequence comes from Alphaproteobacteria bacterium, assembly GCA_036445935.1. GTDB lineage: Bacteria > Pseudomonadota > Alphaproteobacteria > MPNO01 > UBA2964 > JAZFSB01. The sequence goes on from JAZFSB010000413.1 coordinate 297, forward strand.
GCCGTTGCAATGTCGAAACCGCCGGGCAGGGGTTGCCCCAAAATGTCGGCCGTTTGCACCGTGATCCGATCCGCGAGGCCCGCCTCGGCAATCATCTCCTGCGCGATTGGAACGACGGACGGCAAATCAAACACGGTCGCTTGCAGCTGCGGATGTTCCTGGCATAAGGCGATGGCGACCCCGCCCGACCCGCCGCCTATATCGGCCAGGTGCCTAGCTTTGGTAAATTGGGGTTTCTTTGCCAAGGTCCGGCCAGCCAAGAGCGCCCCGCCGTGAACGCCTCTGAGAAACCCGCCGAGTTCTTCGCGCGACATTCCCGAGAAATCGACCTTGGCGCGCGGTGTGTCAGTACGGATGGAGTCGGCGGTCTGCAACTGAGCGGTAAACATCTCGGTCCATAATTCGTGGATCCCGCCAAAATACCCGGGGCGACCCTCGACGAGATAATGATCCGCCATCGCGCTATTGGCGAACCGGTCGTCCTGGACTTCGAGGAAGTCGGCGACGACGAGTTGATAGAGGAGCATTTCAAGCCTGCGGGTCTTCACACCGAGTACATCGGCAAGTTCCACAGCCGTCTTGGGACCGTGGGCCAGCGGTGTAAAGACGCCAAGCTGTAATGCGGCGCGCACCGCCAAGGGCGTAATAATGGCCTCTCTTATCTGATCGATTGGCGCGCGCGACGGTGGTGCGGATGGTTCTGACTGCATGCTGCCCCCCATGACAATTATTGCTCGTGGATTATTCGCCGCTGAATTGTACGCCGAAATGGTTGGTGTGAAAATTTGCCACCTCGGGCCCACGTTGACAGCGGACAGACGATCCTGTTTCCGGAGCGTCTGGACCAGTGGATCGGTGAAGGCAACCCGGTGCGAAAGCGAACCGCTGGTTCCAGCGGATCGCACCAATCCTTACCGGATTTTTTTTGCCAAGCACGTTGAAACGGTGCCTAACTATTTGACAAGATTATGAGCCTGTTGAATAGGACATTGTCAGGCGGTGCCAGTCCAACGCAAACCGGCGGCGGCGCTCCCCCTCGACAGCCGCCCCGCCCCGGTATATCCCGGACCACGATAAAACGGGGGAACAAGCGCGCGTGGACGATTTCACTCTGATAACGGTGGCTGGCGCCTTTCTGCTGGGCGGGCTGGTCAAGGGCGTGCTCGGGCTCGGCCTGCCGCTGACCTCGGTCGCGGTTATGAGCTCGGTGCTCGATCTGCGCATCGCGGTGCCGCTGGTGGTGATCCCGATCACCGTGACCAATTTTTTCCAAGCCATCCGGGGCGGCAACATGCGCGCGATCCTGCGGCGCTACTGGGCAATGCTGACGGCGTCGGCGATCGGCGTGTGGGCCGGCACCTATGCCTTTTACCGGGTCGATACGTCATTCCTGCTGATCGCGCTGGGGCTGGTGGTTTGCACCTATACGCTGTTCAACCTGTTCTCAGTCAGAATCCGCCTGTCGGAAGCGACGATCCCGATCTGGTCGCCGGTGATCGGCGCATTTTCCGGTGTGCTCAGCGGCACCACCGGCTCGCTCGGCGTGCCGATCGCGATTTATCTGCAGGCGCTGGGGTTGAGCAAGGAAATGTTCGTCCAGGCGGTCGGCATCCAGTTCCTGATCACCGGCTCGATGTGGATGGTGGCGCTGATCGAACAAGGCGGGCTGAATCTGTCCAATCTGCCGGTATCGGCCATGGCGCTGATCCCTGCCATTGCCGGCATGGCGGCCGGTGCGTGGTTGCGTCAGCGGATGCCTGAGGAACAATTCCGCACCGCCCTGTTCGTCCTGCTGCTGCTGGTCGGGCTGAACCTGATTCGCAAGGGGTTTTTAGGTTAGGGCGAAGTCAACCCGTTGGGCTGACCGACCACGACTACGGTCAGCGCGTCGGGCTTCATCAGACGGCGCGCCACACGGCTTATATCGCCCAGCGTAATCGCGTTGATCAGAGCGGGCCGGCGCGAGACATAATCGATGCCCAGATCGTGGATCTGCATCGCCACCAGCAGCCCTGCGATGCGCCGGCTGGAATCGAGCCTAAGCGGGAACGAGCCGTTGATATAGGTCTTGGCCTCGGCCAGTTCCTTAACCGTCACGCCATGTTCCGCCATGCGCTTCCATTCGGTGCGGATTACCTCGAGCGACTTGCCGACCCGCCGGTTTGCCGTCGCCACCCCGCCCATCATCAGGGCTGCGTGGCGATAGGGGCTGAGATAGGAATAGACGCCATAGGCGAGGCCGCGCTTTTCGCGCACCTCTTCGGTCAGGCGCGATGAGAACCCGCCGCCACCGAAAATCCGGTTCATAACATAGGCCGCATACCAGTCGGGATCGTCGCGCCGGATGCCGGCATGGCCGAACACCACCACGCTCTGCGGCACCTTGCGGCGCACGATGACCTGCTTGCCCGCATTGGCGGGCTGCACGGCGGCGATTGCGGCCACGCGCCCCTTGGCCGCCAGGGCGCCGAATATCCGGTCCAGCCGGCGGGCCAGCTCTTTGGGCGTGATGTCGCCGGCAACCCCGATCTTCAAACCGTCGCGCGCGAAATAGCCCGACACGAACGCCCTGAGATCGGCCACGGTGATTGCCCTGACCGAGGCCACGGTGCCATCGACCGGGCGGCCATAGGGGTGGTCGGGAAATGCGGTGCGGAACCAGGTGCGCCCGGCAATGGTGTCGGGATCCTGCAATTCGGCGCGCAGCCCGGCGATGGTCTGCGCCCTGATGCGCGCGACCGGGCCGGGGTCGAAGCGCGGCGCGGTCAGGGCCAGCCGCAACAGGTCGAACGCTTCCTCCCGGTTGGCGCTCAACGTGCGCAGCCGGGCGCCGAACCGGTCGCGCGACGCGGAAAACCGCAGCCGGGCGGAGATATCGGCGAGCCGTTCCTGAAAATTCTGCGACGTCAGCTCGCCCGCGCCTTCGTCAAGCAGCGAACTGAGCAGCGAGGCGCGGCCTTCCCTGCCGGCGGGATCGAGGGCGGCCCCCGCCGGAAAGGTCGCGTTGAGCGAGATCACCGGCACGGTATGGTCCTCGACGAGCCAGGCTTCGATACCGCCCGCGCTGACCACCCTCGTGACCTCAAGGGCGGCGGCGGGCAAGCCGGCCGAAATTCCGGCCAGCAGTAGCGTTACGCCCAGCACCGCACGTCGAACTGTTGGGAGGTTGATCACCACGCTCTACTCCTTCGCCCGAGGCGCCGGGCGCAATACGGATGTCACGGATGCGGCCTCGACCAGCACCTTGCGCGCCGCCGCCTCGACCTCTGCGCGGGTCACCGCCCGGATGCGCTCGGGCCAGCTTTCCACGTCCTCGATCCGGCGCCCGGTGGTCAGGGCGCGGCCGATGATGTTGGGCGCGGCGGACAGTGAATCGCGGGCATAAATCGCACTCGCGCTCATTCGCTTCTTGGCGCTCGCCACCTCCTTATCGGTGACGCCGTCCTTCAGCAGATGCGCGATCGCGGCCAGCAGCGCATCCGAAGCCGCCGCCAACTTCTTGCCCGGGCGCGGCGAGACCGACAGGCCAAACGTCCCGTAATCCAAATGATCGGGGCTATACCAGGCACCCGCCGAGGCGGCGATGCCCTGCTCGACCACCAGCGCGCGATAGAGCCGCGACGTGGCGCCGCCGCCCAGAAGACGGGCCAGCACCTGCAGCGCGTAGGCCTCGTTGCCGACAGACCCTCTATAGGACGGCGCCAGATAGGTGCGCGACCAGCTTGGCTGGCCGACCCGCGGGCTGGTCATTTCGACTCGGCGCGGCGCCAGATGCGGCGGCTCGCGGATACGCTTGCGCACGATCGCGGGGCCGGGTTTCAGTACGCCGTAATATTTTTCGGCCAACGGCCTGAGTTCGGCCAGGCTGACATCACCAGCGACGATCAGGATTGCGTTGTTGGGTGCGTAGTAACGCCGGTAAAAGGCGAGTGCGTCATCGGTGGACAGGTTTTCGATCTCATGCTTCCAGCCGATAATCGGAATCCCGTACGGATGGTTGAGAAACAGCGTCGCGCGGGCGGCTTCATAGAGCTGCGAGCCGGGATCGTTATCGGTGCGCGAGCGGCGCTCTTCCAGCACCACGTCACGCTCGGGCAGCACCTCGGCGTCGGTCAGCGTCAGGTTGCGCATGCGGTCGGCCTCGATCCGCATTACCAGCTCAAGCCGGTCACGCGCGACCTTCTGGAAATAGGCCGTATAGTCCTGCGAAGTAAAGGCATTGTCGGTGCCACCATTGCGGGCGACGATCCTGGAAAACTCACCAGGCGACACCGTGTCGGTGCCCTTGAACATCAGATGTTCGAGAAAATGCGCGATGCCGGACTGGCCGGCCGGCTCGTCGGCGGCGCCGACCCGGTACCAGACCATGTGCGCGACCACCGGCGCGCGGCGGTTGGTCACCACCACCACCTGCATGCCGTTGGCCAGCGTAAAGGATTGTGGATTGAACACCGCCGCCCCGGCGGGCGAACCGACCGCGACAAGGACAAGGCAACAGAGTGCCGCGATCAAGCCGGATTTACGAAACAGATGCACCAAGCAAACCCCATGTCACGCCGCGCGGGCCGGATTGCCAAGAAATATGGCCTTGCTACGGCGATTTACAACGCCAGGCCGATCAATTCCGCGAGATGGAAACTTTAGAAGAGCCCTTCGAGCAAGCCACGCTCGCGGCGTTCTATCACCGGCACGTCGCCCTTGTTGGGGGCATCGCCAAGCGCGGTCGCCTCACGCAAGCGGCGCGATTCCTTGCCAGCATCGACCACCGTGCCCGGCTCCGCCGGTTTGCGCCAGAACACCACCTTGTCGAACACGCTCTTTTCGGCATCAGCGAGCGCCGAGCTTTCCCGATCGACTGTCTGACGAATCGACGGGTCGGAGGACAACGCGCCAGCACGCTTCAGCAGCGCGGTCTCGCCTGACGAAAACTGCCCAGCTGACGGCGCTAACGCCTTCGACCGGCGGGCGGAGCGGTTGACCAGAATATCGCGAGCCGCATCACGGGTTGAAGATTCCTGAGGCCGCTTGGCGCCAGGTACCGGCACCCGCAGTCGATAATCAGGCGGCATGCTGAGCGGCGCCCGGGCCACGACGGCGAATTCATCGGGCACCTGCTTTTTCAGCCCGATGGCATTGCTCATCTGTTCGCAACCGCCAAGTACGACAGCGGTCAGCGCAAGGGCCCCGACAAGGGAGGGGGTGCGGCTCAAAATCCTGTTCATGACTAACAATATGACACTTTGTTCAGGGTTTTTCACGGTCCGATTTAAACGAATCGAGGATCAGCAGCATCACCCCGATGGTGATTGCCGCATCGGCGACGTTAAAAGCCGGCCAATGCCAGGCGCCGACATGAAAATCGAGGAAATCGACCACCGCGCCGAAGCGCACCCGGTCGACCACATTGCCGAGCGCGCCGCCCGCCACCAGCCCGAGCGCCGCCGTCAGCAACCGGCTCTTGGCAAGCCGCATCCAGATCAGCAGCGCGATGGCGATCATCACCGCGAACGCCGCCAGCGCCCAGGAAACCCAGCCCGGCGCCGAGCCGAACATGCCGAAGCTCGCCCCCCGGTTCCAGACCAGCACGATGTTGAAAAACGAGGTCAGCGAATACAGCTCCGGCGGGTTCATCACCACCGCGAGAATCCACCATTTGCTGAGCTGATCGGCGGCGATGACGG
>JAZFSB010000414.1:0-5132 GCA_036445935.1 Alphaproteobacteria bacterium
GCCTCTTCTATGCCGCGCCTGGTTTCGTCCACGTCATCGACCCAGAAACCGAAATGGTGGACGCCGAACCAGTCCTTGTCCTTGCCCTCGCCCATGGGCTCGTCGGATTTGTAGCGCAGCAGCGCCATGTTGATGGTGCCATCGGTAAGATAGACTCCGTCGGCCCTCGGCGCCTCGACCGAGGTAACTTTTTCCATGCCGAACGCCTTCATGTAAAAGGCCGCCGCCTTTTCGGGGTCGGGCACTGAAAGCGCGATATGACGCAATTTGCCGCTCATGTCTTTATCTCCCGCTTGTTCTGCCATTGGATGTTAAATCATGTTCCGCTCATGCGGAACCGGCGCCGGCCGCTTTCACGAGACATCAAGACGCGCGGCGGGCCTCGAAGCGGGTATTGCAGGTGACGGCGGCAAAAATTACGCACGCGCCGACCCAGGTCCAGACATCGGATGTCTCGCGAAACATCAGCCAGCCCAACAGGGCCGCGAAGGGCAGACGCAGGAAATCGACCGTCTCGGCGAAGCTGGCGTCGGCCGCGTGATAGGCGCGCGTCATGCAGTAATGCGCGGCGTTGCTGAAGAATCCGAGCGCCAGCAACCACGGCATGTCCGCCCATGTCGGCCACACCCAACCCGACCAAGCAAAAGCGAGCCCCAGCGGCAGCATGATCAGGTTCATGTAGAACACGATAACCGGCGGCGGCATATAACCGCTCAGGCGCTTGGTCATCAGATGGACACTGGCATAGAGCAGCGCCGACAGCAGTACCAGCAGGGCGCCCTCACCCAGCGGTATGATACCCGGGCGGATGATGATCAGCGCGCCGCAGAACCCGATCACGACCGTCGCCCAACGCCGCCAGCCCACCTGTTCGCCGAGGAACAGCCCCGCCCCCACCACCACGAACAGCGGCAGGGTAAACTGGATCGCGATGGCGTCCGAGACCGGCATCGCGCCAAGCCCGATGAACCATACAGTGGTGGCGGCGACGGTCAGCACGCTTCGGGTCACGAGAAGCCGGGCATGTCCTGTATGCAACAGAGCCCCCGGCATTCGGGTCAGGACAAGCGGCGCCACGAACAAAAGCCCGAAGAATCCCCGGAACGCCACCAGCTCATAAGCTTCCATGGTAGCCGACATCCAGCGCACGCTGGCCGACATGCCAGTGAAGAAAACACACTGCAGCACCATCCAGAGCACTCCGCGCACCGGTCCGGGCAGGGCGTCGAAACGTCTGGCCAGCCTTGCCACGGTCAGGCGGCGCCCCGCGCGCCGCGCGCGGTGCTCCGGGTGATTGCCACGACGACGGTGGCGATAATCGCAGCCCCCAACCAGGTCCATGCATCGGAGGTTTCAGCGAACAGCCCCCAGCCCAGCAGAGCCGCGATTGGCAGACGCATGAAATCCATCGGCCCCACCAGGCTGGCATCGGCCGCCCGAAAGGCGCGGGCCAGAAATACATGGGCCAGCGTGCCGAACAGCGCCACCGCCAGAACCCACGGCAACAGGTCCGAAGAAGGCCATACCCAGCCGTCCCAGGCCAGTGCCAGCGCGATCGGCACCAGCAACAGATTCATGTGGAACACCAGAACCGAGCCAGGCACGGTCGGCGAAACGTGCTTGGTGATGATCTGTACGCCACTGTTCATTACCGCCGAGAACAGCACCGCGAAGACCAGCGGGTTCACATCGATGTATCCTGGCCGAATGATGATCAGCGCGCCGACGAAACCGGCGGCAACCGCGCCCCAGCGCGCCGGCCCGACACCTTCTCGCAGGATCAGCGCCGCCCCGATGACGACAAACAGCGGATGGGTAAACTGGATAGCCACGACGTCCGAGATGGGCAGTCCGCTAATGGCGATGAACACGCTGATCATGCCGAAAACCGACAATAAATTGCGGAACAGAACCAGCCGCCATTCAGGCGGCCACAGCAGGGCGGGGCGGGTGCGCAAGGTTGAAAACACCCAGGGGCTCAATACCAGCAATCCAAAGAAGCCGCGAAAGAACGCGGCCTCATATGGCGGCATACCTTCCCGGGTCAGGTGACGCACCGCGGCAATCATGACCGCCATCGACGCGGCTTCGGCCAGCATCCACAGCGCGCCCCTCGCGGGCGCCGGGATGGTGGCGGCGGTCACTTCTTGGTTCCGAACCGTCCCTGGGCGGCCTGCAACAGTCGCAAGCGAAGCGCGTTCAGCTTGATGAAGCCCTCTGCGTCGCGCTGGTTATAAACCGAATCAGCCTCGAAGGTGACGTGGTCCTCGGAATAGAGGCTGTTAGGTGATGCACGGCCGGCCACCTGGATACTGCCTTTGTAGAGTTTGAGGCGCGCCGTGCCGATGACGGCCTTCTGGCTTTCATCGACCGCGGCCTGGATCATCTCGCGTTCGGGCGAAAACCAGAAGCCGTTATAGATCAGCTCGGCATAGCGCGGCATCAGATCGTCCTTGAGATGCGCCGCGCCGCGATCCAGCGTCAGGCTTTCTATCGCCCGGTGGGCGGCAAGCAGCACCGTGCCGCCTGGGGTTTCATAGATTCCGCGCGATTTCATGCCGACGAAGCGGTTTTCCACCAGATCCAGCCTGCCGATACCGTTGGCGCCGCCGATTTCATTCAGCCGGGTCAGCAGGGCGGCCGGGGTCAGCGTCTCGCCGTCGATGGCGACCGGATCACCGCCCTCGAAAGCGATCTCGATATAGCGAGGCTCGTCGGGGGCGGCCTCGGGCGAAACCGAGCGGGTGAAGATGGAATCGTCCGGCTCTACCCACGGATCTTCCAGCGCGCGGCCTTCATAGGAGATATGCAGCAGGTTCGCGTCGGTCGAATAAGGCGGCTCGTCCTCTTTGTCGCGAGGAATCGCGATCTGGTGGGCGCGCGCGTATGCCAGCAGGGAAGTCCGCGAATCCAGGTCCCATTCGCGCCACGGCGCGATGACATGGATTTCCGGGTTGAGCGCGTAATAGCCAAGCTCGAAGCGGATCTGGTCGTTGCCCTTGCCGGTGGCGCCGTGGCTGACGGCATCGGCGCCGGTCTCGCGCGCGATCTCTATCTGGCGCTTGGCGATCAGCGGCCGGGCGATCGAGGTGCCTAGCAGATAGACCCCTTCATAAAGCGCGTTGGCGCGGAACATCGGGAACACGAAATCGCGCACGAATTCTTCGCGCAGATCCTCGATGTAGATTTCCTTGACCCCGGCCTCTTCGGCCTTCTGCCGAGCCGGGCCAAGCTCCTCGCCCTGACCGAGATCGGCGGTGAAGGTCACCACCTCGCAGTGATAGGTTTCCTGCAGCCAACGCAGGATCACCGAGGTATCGAGCCCACCCGAATAGGCGAGCACGACTTTCTTGATGTCTCCGGGCTTATACGCGGCCATAGGGCTGTCTCCATCGATGCGGCGCGCAGTATAGGCATTGCGCGACCGCTCACAAGGGAAACAGAACGCACGCGGTTGTGACCGGGCATTAACAAATCGAAAGCAAATTCCGGTTGTACTGCATACTTGCCTTTGCCGCGGAAGGGCGTGAACCATGACCACGGAATCAATTCTCGCTACAAGGACGGCGCCTCCGGCCGCGCCGCCCGGTGATGGGATTATCTATGACGGGCAGGCGGGACAACTAGCTGGGCTCGGGCTCAAGGTCGCGGCGCTGACCCTGCTTACGCTCGGCATCTACCGGTTCTGGGGCAAGACGGAAATACGCCGCTATTTCTTGTCGCGTCTGCGGTTGGGCACCGATAGGTTCGAATATACCGGCACCGGCGGCGAGCTGTTTCTCGGCTTCCTGATCGTGCTCGCCGTGCTGATCCCCTACGGTATTCTCAGCCAGACGCTGACCGTTTTATCGGTTGCCTGGTCGCCGGTGGCGCAGGCGGTGGTGGGCGTCGTGGAAGCGGTGTTTATTTTGTTCCTGTTTGGCTACGCGCTCTACCGGGCGCGGCGCTATCGCCTTTCGCGGACCCTCCTGCGGGGAATTCGCTTTGGGCAGGCGGGCTCGGCGGCGCGCTACGGCATGATGTTTCTGGGGTATATGCTCCTGACGGGTATCACGCTGGGCATCGCCAAGCCGGTCGGCGACGTCGCGCTGTACCGCTTCCAGACCCAGAACACCTTGTTCGGCAACCAGACGTTTGACTTCGACGGAAACCCCGGCGAGATGATGGGGCGCTGGATCGTGTGCCTGCTGCTGATACCATTCACGCTGGGCCTGTCGTTGATGTGGTACGCCGCATACAAGATGCGTTACCTCACGGCGGGCACTGGGTTTGAGAATATACGCTTCGCCATGCCGGTGACGCTGCGGGATCTGGTGGGGATATACCTGCCTTATATTCTGGCGTTGTTTTTGCTGATGGCGCTTCTCGTCGGTATTTTGATGGCGGTCCTGGGGGTGTCGATTTTCGCGATGATGGATGCTGGTGGGGCGACCCCTGAGATCAGCGCCGCCGTTAAATTCTTTACGGTCGCGGGCATCGTTTTGATCTCCGGAATTTTAGCGCCCATGTTTCACCTTGTGCTGGTGACGCATCGATATATCGGCCTTGTCGTCGAACGTCTGGAAATCCAGGGCGCGGCCAATTTCGAGAGCATCATCCAGCGCGCCGCCCAGAAAGCCGGCGCGGCGGAGGGGCTGGCCGATGCCATCGATGTCGGGGTCGATGTCGAGATTGGGTTCTGACGCGGCGTGGCTGATGCGAACGCCAGCTATTTTGACGGCAAAAGTGCGGCGCGGCACGGTGTAACCTTGCGGTTTGAGGCCGGCGGCGTTCGTATCAAAGGACCGGAAACCGACGCGTTCTGGCGCCATGCCGATATTCGCTATGCCACGCCAGACGCGACCGGCCTGCCGACCATCTTTCGGAGCGTGGATGATGAACAGTCCGGCGCGCGGCTTCTGATCGACGATCAGGCGACCGCAGACCTGCTGCAAGTGCATTGTCCCGATCTGGCCGATTTGAGCGGGATGCGCCGCCGCCGCGCGCGCAACGCGGCGTGGTCGGTTACGGGCGTTCTCGCTGTCGCCCTGCTTGCCGTCGGCACGATCCATTACTTGCCGCGCCTCATCGCGCCGCTGATCCCCGCAACATGGGAGAAGGCGCTGGGCGACCGGGTGGTCGAGGACATCGCC
>JAZFSB010000415.1:0-4452 GCA_036445935.1 Alphaproteobacteria bacterium
AAATCGAGGACTACCTGTTCGGGCATCCGAAGATCAGCCAGGTCGCGGTGTTCGGCGTGCCCGACGAATATCTCGGCGAGGAAATTGTCGCCTGGATTGAGCTTCAGGCCGGCGAAACCATGACCGAGGAAGAAGTCCACGAGTTCTGCAAACAGGGTCTCGCTCATTTCAAGGTCCCAAAACACGTCCGCTTCGTCACCGAGTTTCCGATGACGGTGACCGGAAAGCTGCAGAAGTTCCGCATGCGCGAAATGGCGATCGAGCAGCTCGGCCTTGCCGCGGCATGAATTTGGCGATTCCCGTCGATTAGGCAAAGGGAGGCCCGCATCGGGCCGACGGCGCAATGGTGAAGCAAGCAGATCCGCACCGCCCACCGACCGTCGCTGCTCTGTTCGACGCCCTGGCCGCTTATGGCGAGTCGCCGGCGCTGATGACCGTCCGCGAGGGCGCGGTCGAGGCGATCAGCTTCGCGGCTCTTCACCACGATACCAGACGACTGGCGACGGGATTGCTTAAGGCCGGGCTCGCGCGGGGCGAGGGCGTGGTGCTCTATGGCGCCAATTCGCCCGCCTGGATCACGGTGCGCGGGGCGGTTGCTCTCGCCGGTGGAAAGACCGTCGCACTGGATCATCTGACGCCGGTCGAAGAGGCAACGCGGCTGATTAAGGACGCCGGGGCCGGATGGGTTTTGGCCGATGCCGGCAATGCCGCCGCGCTGCGTGCCCTTCTGCCGGGTGAAAGCCGCCTGTTTCGTCTTGCGGATGGGCGGCGGTCCGGGGATGGCGAAACCGTGCCGTCCTGGCGCAGCCTGCTCGCCGATGAGCCGGCCCCGTTGCCGGAGATCGATGCCGATAACGTAGACATGCTGGTCTACACCTCGGGCACCACCGGCGCCCCGAAGGGGATCGAACTGACCCACCGCATGATGATGGCCAATGTCACGGCAATTTGCGCCGAGGGCCTGGTCGGGCCGGGCGACCGCGCCCTTCTGCCACTGCCGCTGCATCACGTCTATCCCGGGCTGGTCGGGCTGTTGGTGCCGCTGACGGCCGGGACGGCGGTGGTGCTGCCCGAGGCAGTGACCGGCCCTGGCATTCTGGAAGCGCTGCGGCTTGCCGAGGGGTCTGTCGTGGTCGGCGTACCACGACTTTACGGCGCGTTGCTTGCCGGGATCGAAAGCCGTATCGAAACGCGCGGGCGTCTCTTGCGCATGGGCTTCAGAGCCATGCTGGCCATTTCGCTGCTGCTGCGGCGACGCCTTGGGATCAGCGTTGGCCGCTGCCTGTTCGGCGCCCTGCATCGCCAGTTCGCGCCCCGCCTAAGGTTGCTCGCCTGTGGCGGCGCGCATCTGGATATCGGCGTTCACTGGAAGCTGGAAGCGCTCGGCTGGCGGGTGGTGAACGGCTACGGGCTGGCCGAAACCGCGTCCATATTCACCGTCAACTTTCCTGGGGCGCGGCGCATCGGCAGCGAGGGCCGCCCGCTCGGCGGTGGCGGGGTGCGTATCGCCGATCCGGATGTCTATGGCATTGGCGAGATTCAGCTTCGCGGCGCAAGCGTCTTCGCCGGCTATCGCAACAATCCCGATGCCAGCCGCGAAGCCTTCACCGCCGACGGCTGGTTCCGCACCGGCGATCTTGGGCACATCGACCGCGATGGCTTTCTGCACGTTGCCGGACGGCTGACGGAAATGATTGTGCTGGGCGGCGGCAAGAACGTGTTTCCCGAGGATGTCGAGGCAGTTTATGGCGACAACCCCTTGATTGCCGACATCGCGGTGCTGGAGCGCGACGGGGTTCTGGTGGCGCTGGTCCTGCCAGACTTCGCGGCGATCGCCGAAAGCGGCAACACGCAGGTCGACAGCGTCATCCGGGTTGAGTTGGCGACATTGTCGCGCCGCTTGCCTTCATGGCAGCGCATCGCGGGATACGCCATCGTGCGCGCGCCATTGCCCAAGACGCGGCTTGGCAAGGTACGGCGCTTCCTGCTGCCCGAGATTTACGACACGGCGCGCTCGGGCGGTGCAGCGGCGACCGCCGAGCCGCTGGCCGAGCGCGATCGCGACCTGCTCGCCACCGAGCCCGCGGGCGCAATCTGGCAATGGCTGGCTTCCCGGTACGCGGCGCGGGGCGTCACGCTGGACACCAACCCGCAACTCGACCTCGGCATCGACTCGCTCGGCTGGATGGAGATCGCCATAGAGCTGGACGAGCGCTTCGACGTCCGGCTTACCGAAGACCAGGTCGCCGGAATTGTGACTTTACGCGATCTGTTGAGCGCCGCCGGTGCGCCACCCTCTGCGGTCGAACCGACGCCTGGCCCATCGGGTCCAGTCCGGCTCACCGCGGAGCAGCGCCGCTGGACCACGCCGATGCCCGCGCCGCTGGCGTTCGTCGCCGCGCTTGTCCTGGCCCTCAACCGCTGGGTCATGCGGCTAGTTTTTCGCATCGAGGTGCGGGGGCTCGAGAACCTGCCCGCGCGAGGGCCCTATATGCTCGCGCCCAACCATGCGAGCTATCTCGACGCTCCCGCCATCGCGGGTGCGTTGCCCTTCCGCATCGTGCGCCAAATCCGCTGGGGTGGCGATGCGCGAAAAATGTTCAGCTCCTGGTTTGGCCGGCTGGCGAGCCGCGGCGCGCGGATATTCCCCATCAACGAGCGGGCGCCGCAGGCGACCCTGGCGCTGGCAGGCTCCTTGCTGGAAAAGGGCCATATCCTGGTCTGGTTTCCCGAGGCATGGCGGACGCCCGATGGCCGCTTGCAGGCCTTCATGCCGGGCGTCGGAACGCTGCTTCAGCACTCGGGCGTACTGGCCGTTCCGGTTCATATTCAGGGCACGTTCGAAGCCTGGCCGCGCGACCGGCGCCTTCCGCGCGTGCGGCGCCTTCGCATCGTGTTTGGCAGGCCGGTGACTCCGGCGACGTTGAGCGCAAGCGGCAGCGGCCAGACGCCCGAGGCGCGTATCGCCGAAGCCCTGCACGATGCCGTGGCGGCGCTGGCGGAACCCAATGCGTCGATTGCCGCTTCCGGCTAGAAACATTTTCCGGCGATGCCGATGCCGTGGCGGATTTACTTCACTGTGACACAGGTGCATTTGGAAAGGTGGTTCACCTTGTGCGATACGCTGCCCATCAGGAGGCCGGCTATGTTTCCCAGGCCACGGCTGCCCATGACGATCAAGTCTGCATTTTCCTTTTCGGCGGCAGCGATAATCTTGTCGGCCGGCGCGCCATCAACGATATGAGCCGTAACGTCCTTTACGCCTTTCGATTCCGCTGTTTGCCGGGCGTTGTCCAATATCAGATCACCGACTTCATTCAATATGTCGTCTGGAATGGGAATGGAGATGGGTCCGGCCTCGTAGGAAGCCGCCACCATATCGAGAAAGGCCTTTCGCAAATCCTTGAATTTTTTTGCCAGCGCATCCGGCATCGCAATTTCCCTGCATAGGGCCTCGATGTCGGACTCAGACGTGTGCCGTAACAGGGCATGGAGGATCACCAGTCGCGCGCCATATTTTTCCGCGATATCAGCCGCCAGATCGACGGCCTTCTTTGCATGATCCGAGCCATCGGTCGGCACCACAATCGTCTTGATCATCTCTTGTTCTCCTTGCGTTGTCTTCACGACCCTGCTTGCACCGATTATATAGTGGTGGCTGCTAACGCGAAACCGAACCGATCCCGGACCGGGTTGCCCCCCCGGTAGCTACCAGAGTTTATCGAGTGCTTGCAGGATGTCATGACGAGTGATCACGCCTACCAGGCGATCGTTTTGCATGACGGGAAACCGGTGAAACGGCTTGGTAAGGAAAAGCTCCGCGACCTCGACGATATCGGTCCCCGCTTCCACCGCTTCAACGTCGCGGGTCATATACTCGGAGACCTTACCCGCCCATTCCTTGTGGTAGCTCGCGCTGAAGGCCAGCTTGAGACAATCGCGTTTGGTCAGAATGCCCACGAGCCTGCCGGTGTCATCGACGACGGGTGCGCCCGAGATGCCGCGTGCCAGCAGCAGCTTGATCGCGTGATGAAGGTCGAAATCCGGCGCGAAGGTGACCAGTTCGGTGGACATGTAATTGTCGACGATGCCCGATTTAGTCATGCCGGTTTCCGTCACGGGAGTGAAGACCGCAGACCGCCCGCCAACTCAGGTTCCCGGGCGGTCTCGCTTGAGCCATCACAGACCTCGCAGCCGGTATCACCGTCGTCCGCTGCCGGCGATCCGCCGCATCCGGCACGGATCGACCGGCCACGCGCGATCACCCCGACAGCCATTCCGAGCATCGCCAGAGCGATGATGCCGAATGTGAACAGGAATTCCGTCATGATGTCTCCGATCAGCCGAGTTTGAACGGTTCGAACGCGGGCGTGGCGACCTCCGCCCAGTTCGGTCCGTCACCAACGAGGAACAAAGCGGCGATACGTTCCCGTCGCGCCAGCGTCACACCGG
>JAZFSB010000416.1:0-4786 GCA_036445935.1 Alphaproteobacteria bacterium
CAACGATTCCCGGATCAATTCAAGGCGTATTCGTTCGTCCATGGGGATTGTCCGCGTGAATGAGCGGCGGACAGTATCAGAATTTTACACTAACGTAAAATTTGGCCGGACCGTCCCTGCGACAAAACACCAATGGCCCAGCCGAAGCCGGAATGCAACAATCGATCACTGTCTTTGGCCAGCGCGGGGATGCATGAAACTCACCTTTCTCGGCGGCGTCGGCACCGTAACCGGCTCGAAATTCGTCCTCGATGCCCCGCAACAACGGATCATGATCGATTGCGGTCTGTTCCAGGGATTCAAGCAGCTACGCCTGCGCAACTGGGAAAAGCTGCCGATCGACCCCGCGAGGATCGATTCCGTGGTCATCACCCATGCCCATCTGGATCACTCGGGCTATCTCCCGCTGCTGGTGAGAAACGGTTTCAAGGGGCGGGTTCACGTCACAGAGGCGACGGCGGACCTGTTGAAGATACTGTTGACGGACAGCGCCTATCTCGCCGAGCGCGAGGCCGACTACGCCAATAGGCGAGGATTTTCCAAGCACAAGCCGGCGCTGCCGCTTTATACGCAAAAGGACGTTGAAGCGGCGCTCGACCGCCTCACCCCGGTCGATTTCGACCAAAAGGTCGCGCTCGGCGATGGCATCACGCTGCGCCTGCGTCCCGCCGGGCACATATTGGGCGCGGCCATCGCCGAAATCATGGCGGGCGGGCGCACGATCGTGTTCAGCGGCGATCTCGGGCGCACGGGCGACGCGATAATGCACGACCCGGCGCGCATCACGGACGCCGATGTGCTGCTGGTCGAATCGACCTATGGCGACCGCGCCCATATCGACGACGATCCCGAGGACGCGCTGGCCGACCTCATCGCGCGGACCAGCGCGCGCGGCGGCACCGTGCTGATCCCGGCCTTCGCCGTCGGGCGTACCCAGACCCTGCTCTATTACCTGCACCGGCTGAAGCAGGCGGGCCGCATTCCCAACCTGCCGATTTTCCTCGACAGTCCGATGGCGATGGACGCAACCGATATTTTCTGTCGTCATCCGGCCGACCACCGGCTGCCCGAAGACAAGGCCTGTGCCGCCTGCGCGGTGGCGCGATACGTGCGCACGGTCGAAGACTCCAAGGCGCTCGACCATAACAGCATGCCCCGCATCATCATTTCGGCCAGCGGCATGGCGACCGGCGGGCGCATCGTCCACCACCTCAAGCATTACGCGTCCGATCCGCGCTCTACCATCCTGTTCGCCGGCTTCCAGGCCGGCGGCACGCGCGGCGCGGCGATGGTCGCGGGCGCCGACGAAATCAAGATCCATGGCGCCTACGTGCCGGTGAAGGCCGAGGTGGCCCATCTCGACATGCTGTCGGCCCATGCCGACGCCGATGGCATCATCGACTGGCTGAAAGCCTTCAAGCGCCCGCCGCAACACACCTACGTGGTGCATGGCGAACCCGCCGGCGCCGACGCGCTGCGCCACCGGATAGAAGAAGAGCTGGGCTGGACCTGCAGCGTGCCGGAATACCGGGACACGGTCGAGGTCCGGTAACGCGCGGCGCCAATGTCGGAAACCAGCCAACCCAACCCAGACACCCCGGACGCGCCAGATTGGCACGCGATGTCAGCGGATGCCGTCGCAGCGATGCTGGAAACCGATCCGACGCGCGGGCTCGACGATGCCGAAATTGACCGGCGACAGCTGCGCTGCGGCCCCAACCTGTTGCAGACGCACGTAGGCACGCCGTTCTGGCACATCGTGGCGCACCAGTTCACAAGCGTGCTGGTGTGGCTTCTGATCGGCGCCATGGTGTTGGCCGTCGTCTTCGGGGACTGGTTGCAAGGGATCGCGATCGGGGTCGTCATCGCGATCAACGCGCTGATCGGCGTCGTTACGGAAAGCCGCGCCGTGCGCTCAATGGAGGCGCTGCGCAGGATTGGGCGCACCACCACGCGCGTGCGCCGCGCCGGGCACATGATTGAAGTCGCGGCCGAGGCGCTGGTGCCGGGCGATATTCTGTTGCTGGAAGGCGGCGACATCGTTACCGCCGACGCGCGGCTGATCGAGGCCACCAACATGGCCATCGATGAGTCGCTGCTGACCGGCGAATCCGAGCCGGTGGAAAAGCGCCCCCAGCCCCTGGCGCCGGAAACCCGGCTGGCCGATCGCGCCTGCATGGCGTTCCGGGGAACCGCGATAACCGGCGGCGTCGGCACCGCGATCGTGACCGCCACCGCCATGCAGACCGAAATCGGCCGGATTTCGTCGCTCGTCGCCTCGGTCGGGGTAGCGAGAACCCCGCTTGAACGCCAGCTCAACGTTTTGTCGTCACAGCTTATCTGGCTCACGCTCGGCGTCGCCGTGGTCATCGCCTTCGCCGGGATCGCCGATGGGCGCCCCTGGCTGATGATGGTGCAGACCGCGATCGCACTTGCCGTCGCCGCGGTGCCCGAAGGGCTGCCGATGGTCTCGACCCTGGCGCTGGCCCGCGGCATGTGGCGCATGGCGCGCCGCAACGCCCTGCTCGACAGCCTGCCCGCGGTCGAGACTCTGGGGGCGACCACCGTCATCTGCTGCGACAAGACCGGCACGCTGACCGAAAACCGCATGACCGTTGAAAGCGTGATGGATGCGGCGGGCGGGATCTCGCAAACCGCCGACATAGAGCCGGGGACGACGCCCGGCGCGTTCGCCGTGCTGGAATGCGCGACGCTCTGCAACCGCGCGGAGGTCGAGCGAACGGACGGGCTGGTGCAGGGCATTGGCGATCCGCTGGAGGTCGCCCTGCTGCTGGCCGCAGGCGATGCCGGGATCGAAATCGCAGGCCTGCGCGCCCGGCTGCCAAAACTGGACGAGGACCCGTTCGACAGCACGAGCAAAATGATGGCAACCAGCCATCAAGCCGCGAACGGACTGCTGATCGCGGTCAAGGGCGCGCCGGAAGCCATTATCACGCGGGCCACCCGCATCGATGAGGGCAACGGCATACGCGTGCTGACCGACGACGACCGGGCGGCATGGCGCGGGCGCATAGACGAGCTTGCCGGGCGCGGTCTTCGGATGCTGGCTATCGCCCGGTGCGAGGACGGGGTGCCCGGCGGCGATCCGTACGAGGACCTGGAATTTCTCGGACTGGTCGCGATGCGCGACCCACCCCGGCTCGACGTGCGCGATGCCCTGGCGCAGTGCCGCGCCGCCGGGATCCGGGTGGTCATGGTAACCGGCGATCACGGGCTGACGGCGCGCGCCATCGCCCGCGATGTCGGGCTCGACGACAGCGATGGCTGGCACGGCGGCGAAAATCTCGGACGGCTCGACACACTGGACGAGGCCGCGCGCGAGGAGCTCGCCCGCGCCACCATTTTCGCCCGCGTCACGCCGGAGGAAAAGCTGCGGCTGGTGGAATTCCTGCAAGGTCGGGGCGAGGTCGTCGCCATGACCGGTGACGGGGTCAACGACGCGCCGGCGCTGAAACGCGCCGATATGGGAGTCGCCATGGGCGTTCGCGGCACGCCGGTCGCGCGCGAGGCCGCCGACATGGTGCTGCGCGACGATTCCTTCGCCACCATCGTGTTCGCCATCGAACAGGGCCGCGTGATCTTCACCAACATCCGCAAATTCGTGTTTTATCTGCTGTCCTGCAACCTGAGTGAAATATTGGTGGTCGGGCTGGCGACGCTGGGCGGCCTGCCGCTGCCACTACTGCCGCTGCAAATCCTGTTTCTCAACCTGGTGACGGATGTCTTTCCGGCCTTCGCGCTGAGCGCCTGCGAAGGCGCGCCGGACGTGATGGACCGCCCACCGCGCCCGCCGGGCGAGCCGGTCCTGCCGCGCCGCCGCTGGATCGCCGTCGCCCTCCATGGTGGGGCCATCACGCTGGCGACGCTGGCCGCCTTGTTTATCGCGATCCAATGGCTGGGATATGACGACCGGGCGGCGGTCACGGTCTCGTTCCTGACGCTCGCCTTCGCCCAGCTCTGGCACGTCTTCAACATGCGCGAACGGCGCTCGGGACTGCTGGTGAACGAGGTCACCCGCAACCCTTACGTCTGGGGCGCGCTGGCGCTCTGTACCGGGCTTTTGCTTGCGGCGACCTACCTGCCGGGCCTCTCCCATGTTCTGAAAGTGGTGCCGCCCGACGGCGCCGGCTGGGCGGTCGTGCTGGGGGCCAGCCTGGCGCCGCTGGTGTTCGCCAATATTGCGGTGATGCTCAGGCGCCGATAGATTGCATCCCCAAATGCCCGAACCCACCGCCCACACCGACACATTTATCCTCGACAACCTGCCGCCGGAAGATTTGTGGCCGGAGATGGATTATTCCGTGCTGCCGGAGCTTGCCGCCTACCCCGCCCGCATGAACGCGGCCGTCGAACTGCTGGACCGCATGGCCGAGGGCAATGGCGGCGCGCGCCCGGCAGTGCATTTCGGTGATGAAACCTGGAGCTACAGCGATCTGCTGGACCGCGCCAACCGCATCGCCCGCGTGCTGACCGAGGATTGCGCCATGGCGCCGGGTGCCCGCGTGCTGCTGCGCGCGTCCAACCATCCGCTGCTGATCGCAAGCTGGTACGCCATTCTGAAAGCCGGCGGCATCGCGATCCCGTCGATGCCGGTGCTGCGCGAGCGCGAGCTGGTCTACATGATGAACAAGGCCCGCGTCGGGATCGCAATCTCCGATACAGCCCTCGCCGACGATCTTGAAGCCGCCGCCGGCCACGCCGATGATCTGGGGACCATCCTCTATTTCAACACCGATGCGGCGGACAGTCTGGAAGCAAGGATGGC
>JAZFSB010000417.1:0-2770 GCA_036445935.1 Alphaproteobacteria bacterium
GCGACGTTGAAGGCCGGCCAATGCCAGGCGTCGATATGAAAATCAAGAAAATCGACCACCGCGCCGAACCGCAGCCGGTCGATCACGTTGCCCAGCGCGCCACCGGCCACCAGCCCAAGCGCCGCCACCAGCATTCCTCCTTTGGCGGCGCGCATCCAGATCAGCAGGGCGGCCGCGATCAGCACCGCGAACGCCGCCAACGCCCAGGGAACCCAGCCCGGCGCGCCGCCGAACATGCCGAAGCTCACCCCCCGGTTCATGACCAGCACGATATTGAAAAACGGCGCGAGCGCGATCGGCTGCGGCGGGTTCATCACCGAGGTGAGGATCCACCATTTTGTAAGCTGATCAGCAACGATCACTACGACCGTCAACGCGACGCCCAGCGGGAAATGGGAGCGGGCAACCATGCTGGCAGGGTCTATTCGGCGGCTACGCCGGCGCGGCCGACCGCGTCGGCGCAGCGCCCGCACAGATCATCATGGTCCGGCCCCTCGCCGACCTCCGGCATTACCTTCCAGCACCGCGCGCATTTTTCGCCCGCCGCCGGTTCGACCAGCACCGCGACGCCGTCGACATCGGACAGGGTGAACGCGCCTTTGGGCGCCGCCCCATCGGCCAGCCGCGCCGCGGACGTGATGCTCAATTCTGCCAGGTCGATATCGGCAACCGCCGTGCGGAAGCCGTCTTCGGCATAAATCACGGCGGACGCGGCTAGGCTGGATCCGATCCGCTTGGCCGCGCGTTCGATCTCCAACGCGCCGGTGACGACGCGGCGCAGCGCGCGCACCTGGCGCCATTTCTCACCTAGTGCGTCGTCGCGCCAGTCGGCCGGCACCTCGGGGAACACGCGCAGATGGACGCTGTCGTCATCGCTCGGGAAACGCGTCAGCCAGGCTTCCTCCGCGGTAAAGCAGATGATCGGCGCAAGCCAGGCGGTCAGTGTCGAGAATAGCTGATCCAGCACGGTGCGCGCGGCACGGCGCACGGGATCATCCGCCGGGCTGCAATAGAGAACGTCCTTGCGGATATCGAAATAGAAGGACGACAAATCGACCGCGCAGAAATTGTGCAGCGCGGTGAACATGGTGTGGAAATCAAACTCGTCGCAGCACTCGCGCACCAGCACGTCGAGCTCTGCCAGTCGATGCAGCATGAAGCGCTCTAGCTCGGGCATCTCTTGGGGCGCAAGGCGTTCCGAATCGTCGAACCCGTCGAGATTGCCAAGCAGATAGCGCAGCGTATTGCGCAGGCGCCGGTAGGCGTCGGCCTGATGCTTGAGGATTTCCGGGCCGATCTTGAGATCTTCGGAATAATCCGACGCGACCACCCAGAGACGCAGGATATCAGCCCCGAATTTTTCCAGCACCTCTTGCGGCGCGGTCACGTTGCCCTGCGACTTCGACATCTTGACGCCTTCCTCGGCCATCACGAAGCCATGCGTCAACACCGCGTCATAGGGCGCGCGGCCACGCGTGCCGCAGGATTCAAGCAACGAGGAATGGAACCAGCCGCGATGCTGGTCCGAACCCTCAAGATAGAGCGAGGCCGGCCATTGCAGGTCGTCGCGCGCTTCCAGCACGAAGCTGTGGGTCGAGCCCGAATCGAACCATACGTCGAGAATATCCGTCACCTGCTCGAAATCGTCGGGATTATAGTCGGGCCCGAGGAAGCGCGCGGGATCGGCGGCGAACCAACAATCCGCGCCATCCTGTTCGACCGCGGCCGCGATGCGCTCAATCACGGCCGGATCGCGCAGCGGCTCGCCGGTCTGCTTATCGACGAACACGGTGATCGGCACCCCCCAGGCACGCTGGCGCGATACGCACCAGTCGGGCCGGCTTTCGATCATCCCCTGAAGCCGGTTGTGCCCGGACGCGGGGAAGAACCGGGTCTGGTCGATAGCGGCCAGCGCCTTGTCGCGCAAACCGTTGGTTTCCATCGAGATGAACCATTGCGGCGTGGTGCGATAGATCAGCGGCGCCTTGGACCGCCAGCTATGCGGATAGGAATGGCTCAGCGAGCCCTTGGCCAGCAGCGCGCCGGCATCAGCCAGCGCGTCGGCCACTTTGTCATCAACCTTATAAACATGATCGCCTGCAAACAGCGGCACGTGATCGTAGAACCGCCCGTCGCCGCCCACAGTGCGCGGGACTTCAATGCCGCCGGCCCGCCCGACCTCGAAATCCTCGACCCCGTGGCCCGGCGCGGTATGGACCAGCCCGGTGCCATCTTCGTCGGTGACGTGATCGCCGGGCAGCAACGGCACCTCGAAATCATAGCCCTGACCAGCAAAGGGGTGGCGGCAGACGACCCCCCGCAAATCCGCTCCCAAATATTCGTGTATGATTTTGTAATCGGCAACACCGATATCCTGGGTTACTCGCTCCACGAGGTTCTTGGCAACCACGAGCGTTTCACCCACGACAGCAAGGCTTCCGTCCTCCACAGACTTAACGTCAAAAACGACGTATTCGAGGTCGGATCCGTACGCTACGGCCCGGTTGCCGGGGATGGTCCATGGCGTCGTTGTCCAGATTACAAAGCTTGCAGAACTCGATTTTTCTCCATCTTCAAACCGGAGCAGAGTCTGGTTCGTTATCTTTGCAACCGGGAACCGGACCCAGATCTGGGTCGATTTATGATCGTGATATTCGACCTCGGCCTCGGCCAGGGCGGTCTTTTCGACCGGCGACCACATCACCGGCTTCTCGCCGCGCACCAGCCCGCCACTGGTCAGGAACTTGCCGAGCTCGCGCACGATCTGTGC
>JAZFSB010000418.1:0-3465 GCA_036445935.1 Alphaproteobacteria bacterium
ATAGGACGACAACCGGCAAGCTGAAGCTTGCCGGTTGCCGCTATTGTCTGGACCGCGATTGCGCGCCGCCGGTCACCCGGCCTGTATCCTAAGCGCCGGAGCCACCCGACCCCCCTGAGCCGCCGGAGCCGCCGGAGCCGCCGGAGCCACCCGAACCGCCTGAACCACCGGAGCCACCGGAGCCACCCGAGCCGCCTGAACCGCCCGAGCCGCCCGAGCCGCCGGACGCACCCGTGGCACCAGACGCGCCAGTCGCGCCGGTTGCGCCGGTTGCGCCGGTCGCGCCGGTCGCGCCGGTCGCGCCAGAACTTTCACCGCCAGCACTGCCGGCATCCTGTGCCGCGGCCCCGCTCAGCGATAGCACTGTCGGAATGATATAGACGGCCGCGGCCGACATGCCGAGCTTGGCAAGCGCCTTTCGACGTGAAAAATCGATGCTGTCTTCCATCGAATCAGAAGAATTTTTCATGCTGCTCATTGGAACCTCTTATCCAGGAATCCCTTATCGCGAACGGCCGTCAAAATGCGCCGATCCCGCTAGCTGACTGCCAAGCCGTCGTTAGGGGCTATAGGGGAGATGACCGTCATGCGTAAAGCGTAACCAGTTCAATTTTTAGACGTTATTCGGTCCAACTTCGGATGGGGTTTGCAATCCACCCAAAGACACAACGTCAGAACTGCTCGAAATATTCCCGGTGTTCCCAATCCGTCACTTCCGACAGGAATCGGGCGATCTCGGCCTGCTTGAGGGTCAGGATGTAGTCGATGAATTCAGCGCCGAATTTCTCGCGGAACAGGTGGTCCGCACCGAGCGCCCCGACTGCCTCCATCAGGCTTTTCGGCAGCGGGGCGACTTCGGCATCGTAGGGCGCATCGGCCGGCTCTCCGGGATCGAGCCCGCGCGCGACGCCATCCATGCCGCTAACGATCTGCGAGGCGATATAGAGATAGGGGTTGGCGGCGGGCTCGCCGACACGGTTCTCGACCCGGCTGCCGCCATCACCGGGACCACCCAAGGCACGAACCATGGCCCCCCTGTTGTCGTTCGACCAAACCGCGCGGTCAGGCGCCAGCGTAAACGGACGATAGCGCTTGTAGCCATTTATGGTCGGCGTGGTGAACACCGAAGCTGCCTGCGCGTGCGCCAGCAGCCCGGCGGCCCAGGCGCGGCCGAGCGGCGACAGCGAAGCATCGTCATCCGGCACGAAGGCGTTGGCGCCGGTCGCGCGGTCACGCAGGCTCTGGTGCAAATGCCAGCCGCTGGAAAAGATATTGGCGAGGCCCGGCCGGCACATGAAGGTCGCGTGATAGCCATGCCGCCGGCAGATCTGTTTGACCGCGCCCCGAAACAGCACCATCGCATCCGCGGCCTCGCGCGCTTCCATCGGCTCGAAGGTGAATTCGACCTGGCTGGGCCCGAACTCGACCTCCATGGTGCGCGGTTCCAGCCCGAGCGCCGCCAGGTCGGCGCGTAAAATTTCGAGCACCGGCTCGAGCGCGTCAACGCGCAGCTCAGTCAGATACTGGAAGCCGTGATTGAGCAGGCTGACCTCGGGCGCTGCCCCGGGCTGGCCGGCATCCTCGGGCCGCTCCTTCATGTCGAGCAACCGGAAGATGTGGAATTCAATCTCAAGGCCGGTGATGAGCTCATAGCCCGCCTTCGCCAGATCATCCGTCACCGCGCCGAGCAATCGCCGGGTCGAAAACGGCACCTCGGCGCCGGTCGGGAAATAGATGTCGCTCAGCAGCCAGCCGGTGCCGGGCGCCCAGGGCAGCACGCGAAAAGTCGCCGGATCGGGCAGCATGACAAAATCGCCGGCGCCGGTCATTTCCGCCATGTCGAACCCGCCACCGGATTTCCACACCGGGTAGATGGTGCGGTGGGCGGTGTCCTTGGCCAGCAGCGTGGTGGTCATGGAGACGCCGGTGTGCATCGCATCAGCCAGCGCACCGGCCATGATGGTCTTGCCGCGCACGATGCCGTGCTGATCGGCAAAGCCGATGCGAATGGTGGAAAGCCCCGCCTCGGCGGCTCGCGACACCACGCGGGCCGCCGCCTCGCGCCGCTCATCGGTCCACAGACCACTCCGCTCGGCAAAGTTCGCCCGCCCCATGCTGCCGCCCGATCCCGCCATGGCGTCTTTATCCCTTGCTACGTGGCCCAGGGCGAACGCCGGCGGCGGTCGCGTTCCCAGGCGCGCCAGGCGCTCTCCCACCCCTCGGGCGGGCACAGCGTGTCGACCGCCAGCGGACCCTGCATCGTCGCCGGCATCATGGGCGCGGGGTCGCCGCGCCCGACGGCATCGATCGCGCCTGCCAGCAACCGCCGGTTGGCGATGATCGCCTTGTCGGTAGCACCCAGATGTTCACCCGTGCGGTCGAAAATCGGCCCCGGCGATTCAACGGCCCAGTTATCGTGCACGTTGATGTCCATCCCCATGCCGGTGAACGTGCCGGTGTTCTGCTCGGCGGGATCGAAACCCCAGTGATTTTCGCGGTTCCTGACCGCGCGGTAGTCGGGCGGCCGGTAGAGCTTAAGCCGCTGGGCGCGCATCCTGTCCTTGTCGACCTTGTTCTCGAAGGCGGTGAAGATGGCGTACCAGTAGCACCTGGTATCATCGATCGGCACGTGCCACTGGCTGATCGTCATCTCGGCGCTCATCGGTATTACGATGGCGTTGGGGAAGGCCAGGTTGGTAACCCGCACATGCCGCCCCCGATTGCCGAGATCGCGCAGCGCCATGATGCGCATCCCGTAATCCATTTCCTCGACGCGGATTTCGGGGCGCGGAAAATCGCGCAACAGGCGGGTCACCGGAATGTCGGCGGTGGCGTCGCCGAACTGCTTTCCGTAGCCCTCTTCCGGTTCCTCGTCTTCGAAGAAACGGTGCAGGAACGAGGCGTGCGCCGGATCGATACCAACTTCCAAAGCCTGCAGCCAGTTGGCCTCGATCATCCCCTTGAAGGCGAAGCTGTAGGCATCGGGCGCGGTGAAGCAGTCGAAATCGGCGAAGGCGGGCGGCGCGCCCGGCCCCAGATAGGCGAACACGATGCCGTTCCTGACCGCTACCGGATAGGCGGTATGGGCGATCTTGGTATGGAAATTACTGCCCTCGGGCTCGGCGGGCTGTTCCAGGCATTTGCCGCCCGAGTCGAACAGCCAGCCGTGGAACGGGCAGCGCAGCCCGCCATCCTCAAGCCGTCCGTAGCACAAA
Organism: Alphaproteobacteria bacterium; assembly: GCA_036445935.1. Taxonomy (GTDB): domain Bacteria; phylum Pseudomonadota; class Alphaproteobacteria; order MPNO01; family UBA2964; genus JAZFSB01. The sequence goes on from JAZFSB010000418.1 coordinate 3,216, forward strand.
TCGACGCCGCGATGCGGGCACTGCCGCCCGATCAGTCCCAACATTCCGTCATCGCCGCGAAACAGCACCAGATCCTCGCCCAGCAGGCGCACCGGCACCACCGGGCGTTCGCCGTCGAGCTCTTCCAGCAGGGCCGCCGGCTGCCAGTAACGGCGCAGCAGATCCCCCGCCGGCGTGCCGGTACTGGTCCCGGTCAAACGGGCATTATCTTCGGCGCTCAGCATGGTCCGGACACGCTAGCGTATTTTCC
>JAZFSB010000419.1:0-6758 GCA_036445935.1 Alphaproteobacteria bacterium
CCGTTGGCGATTTGCCCGCGCACGAAATCGCCATTGCGGCGCTCCGCCGCGAGGTCGACCGGTGGCGGCGGGCCGGCGCGGTCATCGGCGATTTCGCGCCGGAACAAGGAAGCCCCGAGATGGCCCCTGGTCTCGCCGATCAGCACGATGGCCTGGTCCTCGGCGGTGAAGGCGAGATGCGCCGCCGCCGCCGCGTCGGCGATGATCCCGACCCCGCCGATCGCCGGCGTCGGCGGGATCGCGGCCCCGTTGGTTTCGTTGTAAAGCGAGACATTGCCCGAGACGACCGGGAAGTCGAGCGCCCTGCAGGCCTCCGCCATGCCCTGGATGCAGCCGACGAACTGACCCATGATCTCGGGCCGCTCGGGGTTGCCAAAATTCATGTTGTCGGTGATCGCCAGCGGGGTCGCGCCCACGGCGGTGAGGTTGCGCCACGCCTCGGCGACCGCCTGGCGGCCACCCTCGACGGGATCGGCGAGACAATAGCGCGGCGTGCAGTCGGTGGTGATGGCGAGTCCCTTGCGCTTTCCGTGGACCCGCACCACGGCGGCGTCGCCGCCCGGCCGGCCCACCGTGTCGCCCATCACCATGTGATCGTACTGTTCCCAGATCCAGCGCCTCGAGGCGAGGTCGGGCGAGGCCATCAGATGCTTCAGCGCGGCCGACGGCGTGATCTCGAAATCCGCCGCGGGCGGTTCCGGCGCGGGCGCGGTCGGCACCCATGGGCGTTCATATTCGGGGGATTGGGAGACCAGCGGCGGCACCGGGATATCGGCCGCGACCGCGCCGTCCTTCCTCAACACCAGCCGCTCGCCGTCGGTGATGCGCCCGATGATCGCGAAATCGAGCTCCCATTTCTCGAAGATCGCGCGCGCCGCGGGCTCGCTGTCGGGGCGGATCACCATCAGCATGCGTTCCTGGCTTTCCGACAGCATGATCTCATAGGCCGTCATGCCGGTCTCGCGCACCGGCACGCGGTCGAGGTCGAGCTCGATCCCGACGCCGCCCTTGGACGACATCTCGACCGAGGACGAGGTCAGCCCCGCCGCGCCCATGTCCTGGATCGCGACGATCGCATCGGTCGCCATCAGCTCCAGACAGGCCTCCACCAGCAGCTTTTCGGTGAACGGATCGCCGACCTGCACGGTCGGGCGCTTTTCCTCCGAATCGTCGTCGAACTCGGCCGACGCCATGGTCGCGCCGTGGATGCCGTCGCGGCCCGTCTTGGAGCCCACATAGACCACCGCGTTGCCGATGCCGGCGGCGCTTGAGTAGAAAATCCGGTCGGCGTCGGCGATGCCCACCGTCATTGCGTTGACCAGGATGTTGCCGTCATAGGCGTGGTGAAAATTGCATTCGCCGCCGACGGTCGGCACGCCGATGCAGTTGCCGTAGCCGCCGATGCCCGCGACCACGCCCGACACCAGGTGGCGGGTGCGTGGATCGTCCGGGTGCCCGAAGCGCAGCGCGTTCAGGTTGGCGATGGGCCGCGCGCCCATGGTGAACACGTCACGAAGGATGCCGCCGACGCCGGTGGCGGCACCCTGATAGGGTTCTATGAAAGAGGGGTGGTTGTGGCTTTCCATTTTGAAGATGGCGGCCTTGCCGTCGCCGATATCGATCACGCCGGCATTTTCGCCCGGCCCCTGGATCACCCAGGGCGCCTCCGTCGGCAGCGTCTTGAGCCAGCGCTTGGAGGATTTGTAGGAGCAATGCTCGCTCCACATCACCGAGAAGATGCCGAGCTCGACCATGTTGGGCGCGCGCCCCATGATGTTCTCGACGCGGGCATATTCCTCGGCGGTCAACCCGTGCTCGGCGATGATTTCGGGCGTGATTTCGGTGGTTCTGGCGCTCACGCGTCGTTGCTCCCATTATTTTTACGGCGGAACCTGAGTCCGCCGACCTTGAGCTCGCCATCCGTGCTGGTGTCCCATAGCGGGACATGCGGATAGCGGAAATAGCGGATCAGCACGGCGCCCGCGACAAAGCCGCCTATATGCGCCCACCAGGCGATGGATTCAGGTTCACCTTCCACGGTCATCAGCGACATGACGACCTGCATGCCAATCCAAAGCCCGAGGACGATAAAGGTCGGCAGACGCACCGGGATGAATCCGAATGCCAGCACCCAGACCTTGACCCTGGGGTGGAGCACAAGATAGGCGCCGAGAACGCCCGACACCGCGCCCGAGGCGCCGATCACCGGCACTTGCGAGGTGGCATCGACCATGAGCTGTGCAAGGGCTGCAATCACCCCGCACAGGACATAAAAGCCGAGGAACCGGCCGTGCCCCATCGAATCCTCGATATTGTCGCCGAACACCCACAGGAACAGCATGTTGCCGGCCAAATGCATGATACCGCCATGCAGGAACATCGACGTGAGCAGGGTGAGCGTCGGCGGCAGCAGGCTGAGCTCCGGATCGAGCTGGGCCTCGCCCGTGATCACGGCCGGGATCAGACCCAGCCCGTACATCAGCCGGGCGAAATTCTCTTCGGTGCCGAGTGTCTGCGCGATGAACACCGCCGTGCAGGCGGCGATCAGGGCCAGCGTGACGAAGTGATAGCGAATCCAGATGCGCCGATTGTTGTCGCTGACGGGAAGGAACACGGGTTCGGCCCCGCCCCGTCAGGCGGCCAGTACGCCGGCCAGCCGGTCAAACATGGCCCGCCCGTCGGTGCCGCCCAGCGCCGCCTCCGCCAGCCTCTCCGGGTGCGGCATCATGCCTAGCACGTTGCGTGCCTCGTTCAGGATGCCGGCAATGTTGCGCGCGGATCCGTTGGGGTTGGCGTCGTCGGTGATCGCGCCATCCGGCGCGCAATAGCGAAACGCCACCCGCCCTTCGTCTTCCAGCGTTGCCAGCGTGGCTTCGTCGGCGAAATAATTACCGTCGTGATGGGCGATCGGCACGCGGATGACCTGGCCGGCATCGTAGCCGCCGGTAAAGGCGGTGTCGGTCGCCTCCACCTTCAGCCACACGTCGCGGCAGACGAAACGGAGCCCGGCGTTGCGCATCAGCGCGCCCGGCAGCAGCCCGGTCTCGCACAATATCTGGAAGCCGTTGCAGATGCCGAGCACCGGCACGCCGCGGCCTGCGCGCGCCGCCACTTCGCGCATGGCCGGCGAATGGGCGGCCATCGAGCCGGCGCGCAGGTAATCACCGTAGGAAAACCCGCCCGGCACGACGATCAGATCGACGGCGGGGAAATCGGTCTCGCGGTGCCACACCATCAGGGGATCGCTTCCCGCCGACCGCGCCAGGGCGACCCGTACGTCGCGGTCGCAGTTCGATCCGGGGAAGACGATGACGGCGGATTTCATGCGTCGATGTCGATCCGATAGTTTTCGATCACGGTGTTGGCGAGCAGCTTGCGGCACATTTCGTCGGCGGCCGCGTGGGCCGCGTCCGGATCGGTTTCGGCAAGTTCAAGCTCGATATACTTGCCCTGGCGGACGCCTTCGACGCCGGAAAAGCCGAGTGATCCCAGCGCATGGGAAATCGCCTTGCCCTGCGGGTCCAGGACCCCGTTCTTGAGTGTGACATGTACGCGAATTTTCACTGGCGGCGCCTACTTCTACTGCATCAATGTCGGGCCCTTGATGTCCCGCGAATCCCCTTCCGGCAGAATGCCGAGCCGGCGCGCGACCTCCTGATAGGCTTCTTCGACGCGCCCCAGATTTCGCAGAAACCGGTCCTTGTCCATGATTTCGTTGGTCTCGATATCCCGAAGCCGGCAATTGTCCGGGCTGATTTCGTCGGCCAGCACGATGCGGACCTGCTCTTCTTCCCATAACCGACCGTATTCGACGGTGAAATCGACCAGCCGGATGCCGACGGCAAAGAACAGGCCGGACAGGAAATCGTTAATCCTGAGCGACATGTGGATGATCTCATCGAGTTCCTGCGGGGTCGCCCAGCCGAAAGCCGTGATGTGTTCCTCGGCGACCAGCGGCGTGCCCAGCTCGTCGGACTTGTAATAATATTCGACGATCGAGCGCGGCAACGGCGTGCCCTCGGCGACGCCGAATCGCTGGGCCATTTCGTCGGCCGCGAAGTTGCGCACCATGATGTTGAGCGGGATGATCTCGACCTCGCGGACGAGTTGCTCGCGCATGTTCAGCCGGCGCACGAAATGCGTCGGAATCCCGATATCGCCGAGGCGGATCATCAGGTGTTCCGAAATCCGGTTGTTGAGCACGCCCTTGCCGGTGATCGTGCCCTTGCGGTCGAAGGCGTAGGCGTCGTCCTTGAAGTACTGGACCAGGGTTCCCGGTTCGGGACCCTCGTACAATACCTTTGCCTTGCCTTCGTAAATTCTCTTGCGGCGCGCCATCGCGATGACCCAAGACCCTTTGCTGTGGCGCCCGGCTCTCGGCCCCGGTCGGGGCTCTGCGCGGGAAGCGCCCCTCATATAGCAATTCCACCGGGACAGAACAATGGGTGTGCGGCTTTCAGGGGTTGCTGGTGTCTATCGCGCGGAACGGGGTGGAATCGGGCGACCCAGCGGCAAATCGCCATATTTTGCGGGATTTCGGGACCTTCATGGTTTCCAGCGCGATCAGGCTGCTGGACAGGGTGCCGAAACCGCGATCGGTCGCGATGCACATCGCCTCGCCTGTCCTGGCGCCATCCTCGGCCTCGTGGCTGGCCAGCAGCGCCTCCCAGGCGCGCCAGTCGTCTTTTTCCGGGTCTGGCGGCGGGGCATCTGCAAAACGCGGCTGGTGGAAGCGGGTGCGGGCTGAGTCGGGGGAATTCAGATCCCAGGCGGTCAGCATCGAGACTCCTTCGGGAATTTCGAACAGATCGACCTTGCCGCCGCCTTGCGGCCCCAGGCTGCGCAGCCACCATGCATCCCGGTTGTCGATGAGAAACATGTTGAAACTGCGCCAGGCCCGCCCATCAAGGTCGGCCAGCGCTTCCGCCGCCGCCGCCGCGTCGGCATGGTCGAGTGCATCCAGCACCAATTCGCCACGCGACCGCAAATCGGGGTCGGGCCCCAAGCTATCCTTGCGGTTCAGCACGCCGGCGACGACTCCAAAATCGTTGATGCCCAGCCAGCTTCCACCGGCGAGCTGGTCCTGGCCGGCGATTACCTCGGGGCGATCCGGCCAGTGCCGTCCCGGCGGCAGCCACGGCCGGTCTCCCATTTCGTCGCGGTTGGTGCCCAGGATGACCGGCCAGTGATGGTCGGGCCGGCGGAGAAAGACAACGGTACACATGAATTCTCGGTACCATATGAACGGCCCTGCGGCTACATTGGGGGGTCACGGCGCGGCCAGCCGAAATCAACATTATATCCAGAGGAGCAAGACGCAATGTCGAACGGGTTCAAGGATCGTGAAAAGGGGTTCGAGACCAAGTATCAGCACGATCAGGAAATGCTGTTCAAGATCACCGCGCGGCGCAACAAGCTGCTCGGACTGTGGGCCGCTGCTCAGCTCAATCTTGAAGGCGCCGACGCCGATGCCTATGCCAAGGAGGTGGTGATCTCCGATTTCGAAGAAGTGGGAGACGCCGATGTGGTTCGCAAGGTATTGGGCGATCTTGCCGACAAGGGCATCGATCTGGGTGAGAAGCAACTCCGTAAGGAGATGACCCGCCTAAGCGACGTTGCCCGCGAAGAAATCGAAAACGAGGGTTAGCGGAAGACCCGTTCGAAGACGCTATCGACCTGCGCGGTGTGGTAGCCAAGGTCGAACATGGCTTCCAGTTCCGCTTCCTTTATGTGTCCCATGACATCGGCGTCCGCCTTGAGTTCGGTCAGGAAGTCGGCGCCCTGTTCCCACACCTTCATGGCGTTTCGCTGGACCGCGCTATAGGCATCTTCGCGGCTCATCCCGCCTTGCGTGAGGGCCAGCAGCACACGCTGTGAAAAGGCGAGCCCGCCCAGCGCGTCAAGATTGCGCCGCATCATGTCGGGATAGATCATCAGCTTTTCGATCACACCGGTCATGCGCCCGAGCGCGAAATCGAGCGTCACGGTCGCGTCGGGCCCGATCATGCGCTCGACCGAACTGTGCGAAATATCGCGTTCGTGCCACAGCGCGACATTTTCCATCGCCGGCACGACTGCCGCGCGCACCATGCGGGCAAGCCCGGTGATGTTTTCGGTCAGTATAGGGTTGCGCTTGTGCGGCATGGCGGACGAGCCCTTCTGGCCCGGCGAGAAGAATTCCTCCGCCTCGCGCACCTCGGTCCGCTGCAAATGGCGGATCTCGATCGCGAGCCGCTCCAGCGAGCTGGCGACGACGCCCAGCGTGGCAAAGAACATCGCATGCCGGTCGCGCGGAATGACCTGGGTCGAAACCGGCTCGACGGCGAGCCCCAGCTTCTCCGCCACATGCGCCTCGACCCTTGGGTCGATGTTGGCGAAAGTGCCGACCGCGCCCGATATGGCGCAGGTCGCGATCTCGGCGCGGGCCGCTTGCAGGCGGGCGCGGTTGCGCGCGAATTCGGCGTAATGTCCGGCGAGCTTGAGCCCGAACGTGGTGGGTTCAGCGTGGATGGCGTGGCTGCGCCCGATGCAGATCGTATCCTTGTGCTCGATGGCGCGTGCCTTGAGGGCGACCAGCAACGCGTCGATATCGGTGATCAGGATATCGGCGGCCTGGGTCAGCTGCACGGCAAGGCAGGTGTCGAGCACGTCCGACGAGGTCATGCCCTGATGGACGAAGCGCGCCTCGTCCCCGACATTTTCAGCCAGGTTGGTCAGGAACGCGATGACGTCATGTTTGGTTTCGCGTTCGATCTCGT
>JAZFSB010000420.1:0-7716 GCA_036445935.1 Alphaproteobacteria bacterium
CACAAGCTAGTCCCGGAACGAAAAGAGTCCAAAAGTGTCCCACCTAAACAGGCGGTGGCGACCGGTGGGACAATCAAGGGCAAAAAAGCGTGATAAATCAACGGCTAAAAAAGGCGATGGAGGCCCGGACCGGAGTCGAACCGGTGTGCAAGGCTTTGCAGGCCTCTGGATAGCCACTCTCCCACCGGGCCGGTGGTGGTATCGCTGAAAGCGGGTTATAGGGGCGGGCGAGACGGCTGGTCAAGCCGCGATGGAGAGGACGGGCTCTTTTATACCGTCGCCGCCAACCACTATTCTTGTATCATCGACAGCGCGCGGTATATTAAAACGTGATGGACAGGAGGCCTTCGGGCCGTTCAAAGGCCGGAGGGGCCATGATCGATTTCGCCAAGGCCCGCCGCAACATGGTGGATTGCCAGCTTCGCACCAACAAGGTGACGGATCGCGCGTTGCTCGCCGCGTTCGAGGAGACACCGCGCGAACGTTTCGTCGATCAGGCGTACCAGTCGATAGCCTATGCGGATGAAAAGGTGCCGATGGGAAACGGGCGTTTTCTGGCCCCGCCCATGGTGCTGGCGCGCCTGTTGCAGGATATTGCCGTTGGGCCCGACGATGTGGTGCTCGATATTGGGTGTGGCACCGGCTATTCGGTGGCGTTGCTGTCACGGTTGGCGGCCACGGTGGTCGGGCTGGAATGCGATGCGGAACTGGCGCGTCAGGCCAATGAGCTGATTACCGGACTTGCCTGCGACACCGCCATTGTCATTGAGGGGCCGCTTGCGGAGGGCTATGCGGCACAGGGGCCTTATGACATCATTCTCATCGGTGGCGAGATCGGCCTGGTACCGGACGCAATTCTTGACCAGCTGTCGGAAGGTGGACGGCTGGCGGCAATTCTTAATGAGGGCGACGGGCAATGCAGAGGTGTTCTGATGACCAGGCGGGGAGGGGTTGCGTCCCGCCGTATTGTTTGCGACGCAACGGCGCCGCCGATGCCGGGCTTCAAGCATCAGGCCGGGTTCGTTTTTTGACCCAGGGTCGGAACAGCGCCCTTGCGGGGCTGATCTGTGCCGCTCTGCTGCTGCCCGCGGCCGTGGGAGCGCAGACGCTTCAGGATGCGCTGGTTAAGGCGTATCTTTCCAACCCGTCGCTGCTTTCCGCCCGCGCCAGGCTGCGCGTGACCGACGAAGGGGTCGCGCAGGCGCTGGCGGGATGGCGTCCGACGGTCAGCGTCGATCTGACGGCGGGCAAGGCATTCACGGAGACCGCCGGTGGCAGTCGGGCGAGTGGCGGTAAACAAAACCGCTCGCCGAGAACCGGCAGCATTTCGCTTGAAGAGAACATCTATGAAGGCGGCGGCACGGTCAGCGCGGTCGAGCAGGCCGAATCGGACGTGCTGGCGGAACGTTCGCGGCTTCACGGCATCGAACAGGAAACCCTGCTGGCGGCGGCAACCGCTTATGTGGACGTGGTACGCGATCGCGAGGTGCTCAAGCTCAATATCAACAATGAGCGGGTGCTTCAGCGCCAGCTTGAAGCGACCCGCGACCGATTCGGGGTGGGCGAGGTTACGCGCACCGATGTCGCCCAGGCCGAATCGCGCCTGTCACGGGCGCAGTCAGATCAAATCGTGGCCGATGGCAACCTGATCGCGTCGCGCGCCGCCTACCGGAATTCGATAGGCGATGCGCCGGGCAGGTTGCGCGTGCCGGAAGCGCTTGGCGATCTTCCCAAGACCGAGGAGGAAGCCATCGAATTGGCGCGGTATAAGTCGGCGGGCGTGATCACGGCGCATTTCGCGGAACGCGCGGCGGGGCATGCCATCGACGCCGCCCACTCGGACTTACTGCCGACCGTCGATGTCGAGGCGTCAGCCAATCGACGGCGGGAAACCAGTTCGAACTCCAGCGACACCAAGAATGTTCAGGTCCTCCTTGTCGTTAGGGTGCCGCTCTATCAGGCGGGTGGCGTAAGTTCGCGCATTCGCGAAGCCAGACAGTTCAACAGCTTGCGCCGACGCGAACTGGACCGGTCGGTGCGCGACGCGATCGAGAGCGCGACTCGCGCCTGGCAGGCCCTGACCACCGCGCGATCGCGGATTAAGGCCTTCACCTCGCAGGTGCGGGCCGCCGGGATCGCGCTGGACGGTGTCAACCAGGAGGCCCAGGTCGGGTCCCGCACCGTGCTCGACGTTCTGGATGCCGAACAGGAAATGCTCGATGCGCGGGTCAATCTGGTCCGGGCGCAGCGTGACGACGTTGTCGCCTCGTTCGAACTCAGGCAGGCGGGCGGCAGTTTGACCGCGCAGCGTCTTGGGCTTCCCGTCGAAATCTATGATTTTGATCGGCACTATAAATCGATTCGAAATCGTTGGTACGGGTGGAAAATTGATAAAGAATAATTTTCTGTCTATCGAATCCGCCAAGCGTTATCCTTTCTTTCACACTTTCATAACCATATTTTCAATCCCGGCGCGCAAAAGCACGGAATTTGGGCATGAGTGAAGCAAAGCCACAGCAAGAACCGTCGATGGAGGAGATTCTCGCTTCCATCCGCCGAATCATTTCGGAGGATGGTGAAGAGGGCACTCCGTCCAGGGATGACATGGAAGAAGCTGTCGAGGACGCTGAACCCGTCGCCGAGGCGGACGACGATGTGCTTGAGTTGACCGAAGTGGTCGACGAGGAGCCGGCGCCGGAGCCCGAACCCGACCCGGAAGACGAGATGGCCGCGGCGATGGCTGACATGGATTCCGAGGAAGAGCCAGAACCGGAGCCCGAGGAAAAGCCCGAGGAAGAGCCCGAGGCGGAGCTTTCCGAGCCTGCAGATGAGCCTGATCCAGAGGACGTGCCCAGCGAGGATGATGAGATCGAGCTGCGCGAGGTTCAGCAGGCCGCATCCGTCGCGGCGCCGGCCGCTGTTAACAATTTGATTTCCGACAACCCGGCCGCCGCCGCGACCGACAGCCTGTCTAATCTGGCGGTCGTCGCCGATATGGCCCATGCCACCGCGACCGGTCAGGCCGGGCGCACCGTCGAGGATCTGGTCAAGGATGTCGTGCGTCCGATGGTCAAGGATTGGCTGGACGCAAATTTGCCGCGGCTGGTCGAACGGCTGGTCGAACGCGAAATTTCGCGTCTTAGCCGCGATGCCGAGGGCGAGAACTGATTTTCCGCGCCCGGCGCGCCGTTCAGGGTTGACGCAACCCGTTCCCGCCGATCTATAACCCTCACCGGGCACGGCCACGCCGCGCCGCGCGTATTGTGCATGATGAGGATTCCCGCCCGTGACCCTGGAAAAGACATACCTGCCGGCCGAGGTCGAAGCCAAACATTACAAGGCCTGGGAACTCTCGGGTGGATTCTCCCCCGGGCTTGATGGGGACGGGCGTCCCTACACCATCGTCATTCCGCCGCCCAACGTCACCGGCAGTCTGCATATGGGGCACGCGCTCAATAACACGCTGCAGGACATCCTGATCCGCTTTCAGCGCATGCGCGGCCGCGACGTGTTGTGGCAGCCCGGGACCGACCATGCCGGCATCGCGACTCAGATGGTGGTGGAACGCCAGCTTGCCGAAAAAAATATCCAGCTTGATCGCGGCACCGCGCTGGAGGGCGAGAACAAGGAGCTGATCGGGCGCGAGGCCTTCATCGAGAAGGTGTGGGAGTGGAAGGCTGAATCCGGCGGCGTCATTACCGAACAGCAGCGCCGCCTCGGTGCGTCCTGCGACTGGTCGCGCGAACGCTTCACCATGGATGACGGGCTGTCGCGCGCCGTGCGCAAGGTCTTCGTCAGCCTGCATGCAGAGGGGCTGATCTATCGCGACAAGCGGCTGGTCAACTGGGACCCCAAGCTGCGCACCGCGATTTCCGATCTCGAGGTCGAACAACGCGAGGTCACCGGGTCGCTATGGTACTTCAAGTACCCGTTGGAAGACTCTGAAAACGAATACATTACGGTCGCCACCACCCGGCCGGAAACGATGCTGGGCGATACCGCCGTGGCGGTCCATCCGGACGATGAGCGCTACCAGGCGCTGGTCGGCAGACATGTCAGGCTGCCGCTGGCCGACCGCCTCATCCCGATTGTCGCTGACGAATATAGCGACCCGGAAAAGGGCAGTGGCGCGGTCAAGATCACCCCGGCGCACGATTTCAACGATTTCGAGGTCGGCAAGCGGCACGACCTGCCAATGATCAGCGTGCTGGATACCAGCGCGCACATGAGCGACAAGGCGCCGGCGGCCTATCGCGGTCTCGACCGTGACACCGCGCGGGCGCGCGTGATCGCCGATATGGATGCGCTCGGGTTGCTTGAGAAGATCGAGGACAACCCGATGACGGTGCCCTATGGCGACCGCTCCGGCGTTGTCATTGAACCGCTGCTGACCGACCAATGGTTTGTCGACGCCAAGACCCTGGCCGCGCCGGCGGTCCAGGCGGTCGAGCAGGGCGTCACCCGGTTCGTGCCGCGCCATTGGGAAAACACCTATTTCGAATGGATGCGCAACATCCAGCCCTGGTGCATTTCGCGCCAGATCTGGTGGGGTCACCAGATACCGGCCTGGTACGGCCCCGACGGGCATCCGTTCGTGGCCGAGACCGAAGACGCGGCCCACGCGGCGGCCAAGCGCCATTACAACAAGGCGGTTGAGCTGGAGCGGGATGGCGACGTGCTCGACACCTGGTTCTCATCGGCGCTGTGGCCGTTTTCGACGCTTGGCTGGCCCGACGAAACACCGGAACTGGCGCGCCATTACCCGACCGACGTGCTGGTCACCGGTTTCGACATCATCTTCTTCTGGGTCGCCCGGATGATGATGATGGGACTGCATTTCAAACAGGAGGTGCCGTTTCACACGGTCTATATCCATGCGCTGGTCCGTGACGAGAAGGGCCAGAAGATGTCCAAATCAAAGGGCAACGTGTTGGACCCGCTGGAACTGATCGACCAGTACGGCACCGATGCGGTGCGCTTCACCCTGACCGCTATGGCGGCGCAAGGCCGCGATATCAAGCTGTCGGCGGGGCGCATAGAGGGCTACCGCAATTTCATCACCAAGCTGTGGAACGCGGCGCGCTATACGGAAATGAATGACTGCACGTCGGGTGAGGGGTTCGATCCCGCCGCGTGCCGCCTGACCGTGAACCGCTGGATTGTTGGTGCGCTGGCCGTGGCCGAGCGTGATATCGTGACCGCGCTTGATGATTACCGGTTCAATGACGCGGCCAATGCGATCTACCGGTTCACCTGGCACACCTTTTGTGACTGGTATATCGAATTCACCAAGCCGATCCTGAATGGCGATGATGTTCAGGCACGCGCCGAGACCCGGGCCGCCACCGGTTGGGTGCTGGATAAAATTCTGCTCATCCTGCATCCGTTCGTGCCTTTCGTGACCGAGGAGCTGTGGGAACAGTTGGCGCCCGAGGGTGGGCGCGCGGCGCCGCTGATGCGAAGCCCCTGGCCGATGCTGCCGCCGGCGCTGGATAATGAAGAAGCGCGCACCGAGATGGGCGGGGTGGTGCGTTTGATTTCAGATATCAGGGCTGTTCGCTCCGAGATGAATGTGCCTCCCGCGGCCCGTATTCCGCTGCTGGTGCGGGGCGCCGACGACAACACCAAGTCCCGGCTGGAAACCCATGAAGAACTGATCCGCCGGCTGGCGCGCATCGAGTCGGTGGCGATTGCGGGCGACGAGACGCCCAGGGGTGCAGTCCAGATCGTGATCGAGGAAGCCACCTATTTCCTGCCGCTTGGCGATGTCATCGATGTCGATCAGGAAAAAGCGCGTCTTGAACGCGAGATGCAAAAAATCGACGGCGAGATTGGAAAGCTGGAGAAAAAGCTCGGCAACGAGAAATTCATCTCCCGTGCTCCGGCCGAGGTGGTCGAGGAAAACCGCATTCGATTGGCTGAATTTGCCCAGTCGCGCGGCAAGTTGACCGAAGCCTTTGATCGTCTTTTGTCAATTTAACTCCTGAAAACAAAGCGTTACGGTCTTCCGCCTTGGCGGGTATCTGGCATTTTATATAAATATGTAAAAATGCATGTTTTTTTGCTTGTAAATCTACATGCAAATATGCATATATAATCCAAGACATCGACGGGCAGGGCGTTCCCCTGACGTGACAAGGAGAGACGGGACGATGGGGCTTACCTACACCAAGCGGCAGCGCGAGGAATATCTGAAAATGTCGGACGGCGTTGGGCAGCGGTGGGTGACCTTGTTTCGCGGCGACACGGAGTTTTATTCGGCGGCGTACTGGGACCTGTTCAAGGCGCTGTGGCGTGCGGACGCGCCGGTTCGCAAGACCGACGCGCTGGCCAATATGAGGGCGATCAAGAGCACCCATACGGCGGGAAAATATATCGAGACCGCGCTGAGCCGCGGGCTCTTGGTGGAAACCCCCAACCCGAATGACGCGCGTTCCAAGCTGATCAGCCTGTCCGATGAAATGCGCGCCAGGCTTGATGAGTTTTTCGATGCGGCGGTGGACGACGTACGGCGCACCGCCCGTGTGGTGGAAGAAAAAGGTCCCGTACCGGTTGAAGCGTAAAACGGATTCAGCAAGGAGACACACCATGAAACCCATGAAACTTGTTATCGCGGCCACATTGGCCCTTTCGCTCGGCGCTTGCGCCAACAACGGGTATGGCGACAAGCAGACCGCCGGGGCGCTGATCGGCGCCGGGGTCGGCGGGTTGCTGGGCTCGACAATTGGTGGCGGCAGCGGCCGGCTGGCCGCGACTGCGGCTGGCACCGTGCTGGGGCTGGCGCTGGGCGCCGATATCGGCCGTTCGCTCGACCGCGCAGATCGGCTCTACGCCGGGCGCAGCCAGCAGCAGGCGCTGGAAACCCTGCCGGTCGGCCAGAGCGCGGAATGGAGCAATCCGGATTCCGGCAACCGTGGCAGCATCACGCCCACCCGCACCTATCAGGTCGCAGACGGGCGCTATTGCCGGGAATTCCAGCACGCCGTCACCGTCGGCGGGAAGTCCGAGATGGCCTATGGCAATGCCTGCCGCCAGCCGGACGGCAGCTGGCGGATCGTCAACTGAGACCCCTACTGTCCATCAGAAGGAGAGAGATCATGTTGAAACGAATTTTGCATCTGATCGCCGTGGCGGCTGTTGCCACCGCCATCACCGCCCCCGCCGCCACCACCGCCCAGGCTGGCGGAAGGCATGGTGGGGGGTATAGCGACCGCGACGGCTCACGCCATGTCGCGCGCGATTTCCGACACAACAAGCGCGGTCGCCACGCTCGGCGTCGCTTGCACAAAAGGCGCCACCGGGCTTACGGTCATCGCCGACATTTCCGCTACGCGCCGCGCCCAACCATTTGGCTGCGGGCGGGCCGTCCTCACCATGGTGCCCATTTCAATCTGGCGGTCCTGTTCTCGGTGCTTGACGGCACCCGGACCGGCCTCACTCATCGCTGGCACGATCCGGACACGCGCATATCCGGCACCGTCACCCCGACCCGCACATATCGCCTGGCCAGCGGGCAGTATTGCCGCGAATACCAGCAGCAGATCGTAATCGATGGCCGCGCGCAGGAAGGGTTCGGCCGCGCCTGCCGCCAGCCTGATGGATCCTGGAAGACGGTCAACTAATCGCTTCACTGAACGCGTCAACATGGCCGGCGGCGCTCCATGCGGGGCGCCGCCGGAATTTCTTTGCGGTCCGCTGAACAGGATAAGCTGTCAC
>JAZFSB010000421.1:0-15220 GCA_036445935.1 Alphaproteobacteria bacterium
CGCGGCGATCTATCCGGTCTTACCCTTCACGCGTCTCATCCAGCAGGCGGCAGAGGCCGAGCAGGGCGGGATGGGGGCGGGTGATGACGCGCACCGGGATCGGGGCGAGCCAGCTTTTGAACCGGCCCTTGGCGTTGAATCGGCGGCGGAATTGCGTGCGAGCCAAACGGTCGGCGAAACGCGGCACGATGCCGCCGGCGATATAGACGCCGCCGCGCGCGCCCGTGCTCAGCGCCAGATCTCCCGCGACACCGCCAAGAAACCCGCAGAACGCGTCCAGGGCTTTGACCGCGACCGGGTCCGACTTTGCCAGCGCGGCATCGGAAATCGCCGCCGGGTCGGACAGCGCGCAAGCCGCGCCCCGCAGCCCGGCGATGACGCGGTAGAGATTGACCAGTCCCGGCCCGGACAAGGCGCGTTCCGCCGAGACGTGAGAGAATTGCGCGCGCAGGGCTTGGATAATTTCGGCCTCACCCGCGTCCACAGCCGCCAGCGTGACATGGCCGCCCTCTGTCGCGACCGGGATGGTGCGCGCGGCCCCCGGGACCAGAAGCGCGACGCCCAGCCCGGTGCCGGGGCCGATCAGCGCTATCGGCGCGCGCCTGTCGCCCGCCCCGCCACCGACGCCGACCCAGTCGGCCGGGCGCAGCCGCGGCACCGCATGGGCGACGGCGACGAAATCATTGATCACGGTAAGCGCGTCGAGCCCCAGCGCGCGGCGCAGCCCAGCGCGCGAGAACGACCAGCTTCTGTTGGTTAGCCGCACCCGGTCGCCGGTGACCGGCGAGGCAACGGCGATGGCGGCGCGTCGCGGAGTCGCTCCGGTCCCGGCCTGGTAGGCGCGGGCCGCCCCGGCCAGGCTTCGGTAATCGCGCGTCGGCAAAGACCGGAAACGGGTCGGCGCGCGGCCGGGGACGCGCAGCGCGAAGCGTGCGTTGGTGCCGCCAATATCGGCGATCAGTTCCGGCTTGGCGCGGGCCCTGCCCGTCATAAAATTCAGCCCGCCTCGACCGGCTGTTCCAGCGCCTCGAGGAAATTATTCCGCCAGCGGTGGATATCGTGGCGCTTGAGCTGAGCCATCATGGCGGCCCAGCGTTCGCGGCGTTCGCCCTTGCGCATGGTTAGCGCCCTGCCCAGCGATTCCGCCATGCCATCGACATCGTAGGGATTGACGATCACCGCGTCGGTCAGTTCCTGCGCCGCACCGGCAAAGCGTGACAGCACCAGCACGCCAGGGTCGTTCGGATTCTGGGCGGCGACGAATTCCTTGGCGACCAGGTTCATGCCGTCACGCAACGGGGTGACGAGCCCGACACGCGCGGTGCGATAAAAACAGGTCAGTTCGGTCCGGTTGAAGCTCTTGTTGAGATAACGGATCGGCACCCAGTCGAAATCGGCATACTTGCCGTTGATGTTGCCGGCGACGCTTTCCAGCTCGTGCCGTATCTCCATGTAATCGATCACATCTGGCCGCGACGGCGGCGCGATTTGCATCATCACCACCTTGTTGCGCAACTCTTTGTGGTTGGACAGGAGCGATTCAAAGGCATGGAAGCGCGCTATCAGCCCCTTGCTGTAATCCAGCCGATCGACGCCAATGATCAGGTCGCGTTTATGCATGGTCAGGTTCAGGCGCTTGCGCAGACCTGACGAATCGTGTGCTTTGGCCAGCTTCTCGACATCGCCGGTATCGATGCCGATGGGAAAGGCGCCGGCCCTGAGTGTTCGGCCATATGCCCGCACCACCCCGCCCGGCAACACCTCGCCACCGGCTTCCAGCACAATGTAGTCGTAGAAAGCCGACAGATCGTGCACGGTCTGAAACCCGACCAGATCGTACGAACACAGCGCCTTCATGAGCTGTTCGTGACGCGGTAGCGCCAGCAACAGCTCTACCGCCGGCAGCGGCGTATGCAGAAAGAACCCCATGCGCTGGTCGCAGCTCGCCTTGCGCAGTTCTTCGGCCAGCGGGATCAGGTGATAGTCATGTACCCAGACGGTGTCGCCCTTGCGCAGCAGCGGCTGAAGCGAACGCGCGAAACGCGAATTCACCCGCATATAGCCGCTGAAATGCCGCCGGTCGAAATGCATCAGATCAAGGCGGTAATGGAACAGCGGCCAGAGCGTGCTGTTGGCGAATCCCGCATAATATTCGGTGTAGTCGCGCCGCGTCATGCCCATGGTGGCGTAAGACAGCGAGCCGACCCGGGTGACGTCGGGTTTCGGCGGCCGGGTCGTGGTGATTTCGCCGTTCCAACCGAACCAGATGCCGCCGCTTTCACGCAGCGCCGCCAACACGGCGACCGCCAGACCGCCCACGGACGCCGTACCCTCGTCGATCGGCGCGACCCGGTTGGAAACCACGACCAGCCGGCTCACAGCGCCTCCTCCCAGCTCTTGGAAAGCCGCATGGCGGCGCTGATCAGCCCGACCATCGAATAGGTCTGTGGAAAATTGCCCCACAGCTCGCCGGTCTTGGGATCGAGATCCTCGGACAGCAGCCCGACATGATTGCGGTGCGACAGGATCTTCTCGAACAGGGTGCGCGCCTCATCCACCCGGCCGATCGCGGCCAGCGCCTCGATATACCAGAAGGTACATATGGTGAAGGCGTTGTCGGGCACGCCATAATCGTCGGCCGCGGCGTAGCGCAGCAAAAAATCGCCGCGCCGCAGCTTCTTCTCGATCGCCTCGACGGTGCCTTTGAAGCGCGGATCGTCGGCGGCGACAATGCCGAGGTGATGCAGCAGCAACAGGCTGGCATCGAGATCAGAACCGCCAAAGCTGTCGACGAAGGAATTCATCTCCGGGTTCCAGGCTTCGTCCAGGATACGGCGCCGCATCTGGTCGGCTTCTTCGCGCCAACGCCGATTCGAGGCGCCGTTGCCGAGCCGGGCGCCGATCCGCGCCAGTCGATCGCAGGCCGCCCAGCACATCGCCGCCGAGAAGGTGTGAACCTTGGCGAAGGTGCGAAATTCCCAGATTCCGGCATCCGGCTGGTCATAAAGCGATAGAGCCTGTTCGCCAATGGCCTCCAGCCGTTCGTACATGGCGCTTGTGCCACGGTGAGCGAGTCGCTGATCGAAGAACATCTGGGTCGCCGCCATGACCACGCTGCCATAGACGTCGTTCTGGACATGCTCGAAGGCCTGATTGCCGACCCGCACCGGCCCCATGCCGCGATAGCCGGACAGCTGCTTCTCGACACGCTCGGTCAGCCGCGCGCCCAGGGTAACGCTGTAGACCGGTTGCAGGCGGCCGTCGGACGTGGAGGCCGCGACGTTGGTGATATAGCGCAGATATTCTTCCATCGAGCGCGTGGCGCCCAGCCGGTTAAGGGCATGGACCACGAAATAGGCGTCACGCAGCCAGCAATAGCGGTAATCCCAATTGCGCTCCGTTCCCGGCGCCTCGGGGATAGAGGTGGTCATGGCCGCGATCACGGCGCCGCTTTCTTCGAAGGTGCACAGCTTCAGCGTGATGGCCGCGCGGATCACCTCTTCCTGCCATTCAAACGGACTCGACAGGAAGCGCACCCATTCCAGCCAATATTCGTTGGTGCGCTCCATGAAATCGCGGCCCGTCTCGGCGATGCCGCGGGTCAGCGTCTCATCGGGGCCAAGGATCAGCGTGTGTTCGTCTTCAAGCACGAACGGGATCTCTTCAAGCAGGAACGACACCGGCACGTCGGTGGTCAGACGGAGCGTGCCGCTGGTCGCCAGGTAGCGGACATGGTTGGAACCGTGGGTGATCATCGGCCGCCTTGCACCGTAATCCATGGCCGGGCGCAGCCGTACACGGATGCGTGGATTGCCGGCGGCGGGGCGTACCCGCCGCACCATCATCACCGGGCGGTAAACCCGCCCAAGCTGCTTGAAGCGCGGCGCGAAATCAGTGACTTCCACCGCCCCGCCATGGCTGTCGTAAAGCGTCGTGATGACGATCGCCGTATTCGGCAAATAACGCTGTTCGCTGCGCTCGAAATCCTCGACCACAATATCGAAAAAACCATCATCACGCGGCGCCTTGCCACCATCGAGCAGGACACAAAAGATCGGATCGCTGTCGAATCGCGGCAGACAGCTCCACACCACCCGCGCCTCACGGTCGATCAGGGCGCTGAACGAGGAATTACCGATGACGGCAAGCTCAAGCGTGCTCATGGTTCCCCTGCCTGTCCGCTAGTGGATAAATTCTAACACATGGCGCCGTCCATCGCGGCGGCGGCGCTTTCCAGCCAGCACCGCAGCGATGATACATCATTGAGTACATGCCGTGCCGAAGTGCGACCATTTGCGCCAACCCGGATCGAATGCCCGCCCATCGCGTTGACCACGACGAAGCCGTGTTCGTCGGTAACATCGTCGCCGACGAACACCGGCAGGCGGCCGGCAAACGGCGCCTCACCCATGAATTCGGTGATAGCGCTGCCCTTATCACCGTTCGGTGGGCGCAGCTCCACCATCATCTTGCCGTGCTGAACGATCAGCCCGCCATCGCTGTCAGCGGCGAGCCTCTCGGCCAACGCTTGCGCGCCGGCGCCGTCATTGGGCGCCGCCCGGAAATGGAGCGCGACCGACAGGGTCTTGTCCTCGAGAAGGACCCCAGCATGGGAAACGGCGAAATCTCCCATCGCGGCACGCGCGGGCGCAATCGCCGTGGATATGGCGGGGCGGAACACCTGCCCGTCCGAATGGCGGCATTCCAGCCCATGATTGCCCGCGGCCGCCAGGCGCAACGGGGAAAACAGCGCATCCAGCGTCTCGATAGTCCGCCCGCTGACCAGCGCCAGCGCACCACCCAGGCCGCGTTCCAGCTGTCTCAACAGCGCCACCAGCTCGGTCGGCACGTGCACCGCATCGGGCGCGGCGGCGATCTCGACCAAGGTGCCATCGACGTCAAGAAACAGCGCCCAGTCGGAACGGGCGGAAGGTAGTGTCGGATCAGAAGCCATTACGCCATGCCAGTCCCGCGCCACACAACGTGTCCGCGCCACGCGAAGCGCGGGAACCTGCGTGCCCGGGGGAGAAAACGGCCTGCGTGACGGTCTGTCAAGGGATCCCGATCAGCGACGGCCAAGCTGGCGGCGCTTTCGTGCGGCACGCATCCGGGCTTCGCGGCGTTTTCTGTAATCTCTTTTCTGTTCGTCCACCCACAGCGTACGGACCTTGCGCCAGTAGGGCTGGCCGCGCGTGCGCCAGCCGGCATTGTGATACTGACCGACAGCATGCGCCCAGGCGCCGGTGTCACGGCGCAGCCTTTTCAGCAGCTGGGCGGCATAGGCGACGTTGTGGATCGGGTCGATGGCTTCTTCCAGACTGGCGAAGGCGGTGCCATGGTGCTTCAGGTTGATCTGCATGCAGCCGACATCGATATTGGTCTCGCCCTTGGCCTGTAGGCGGCGCACCAGGGCGATCGCGGCGTCTCGGCTTGGCAGGTATTTGGCCTGGCCGCCGTTATTGACCGTCCACGGCCAGGCGACGCTGGCTTTGCGGCTTGCATCCCAGCGCCCGGTTTCGGCCAGCGACACGGCATGCAGCAAAAGCCGCGGCAGGCGCTCTATCCGCTCGGCGGCGTCGATTGCCGCCCGGCACGCGCCGCGCCCGTCATCGGCCGCGCGCGCCGGTCCCGCGATCGCGACCCCAAGGCCGGTCAATATCAGGGTGATCAGCAATAGAGCGCGCACCGGTGGAGTCTCCTGGTCCGGGGAAGGGTATAGGTTCCCGACGCACAGTGTCGCGCCCCCGCCGTTAAGCGTCGGTTAAAGAGGGTTTAAAGCGCGAGCCTAATTCCGTGTAACGCGGAAGCCGGCACCGGCCGGGCAGCCAACCAGATAATTCCTCAACCCGCGCGCAGCCGCACCGGGTTGAGCTGGGCCAGGGAGTCGATCACCTCGGTGATATCCTCGGTCAGCCGGGAGATACCGTCGGTCGGGCGGATAAGCGCCTCATCCATGTAGAGCGCGCGGTTGAGCTCTATCTGCAAACTATGCATGCCCTGTGCCGGTCGGCCGTAATGGCGCGTCGAAAAGCCGCCGGCAAATGGCTTGTTGCGGGCGACCTCATAGCCGCGCTCACAGAAAGCACGCTCGACCTCGGCGATCACCAGATCGTTGCAGGACGCCGCGAAGCAGTCGCCCAGGATAACGTCGGGCCGGCGTCTGCCGGCATCCGGATCGTACGGGCCGCCGACCGACGGCATCGAATGGCAGTCGATCAGCACATAACAACCGAAGCTCTGGCGCGTCGCATCAAGCAGTTCGCGCAGCGCCCGGTGATAGGGCCGATAAAGGGCGTTGATGCGCAGGGCCGCGTCGGCGAAGCGCAGCTTGCCGGCGTAGATTTCCTGGCCCGAGCTGACCACCCGGGCGATCGTGCCAAGCCCGGCCTGAACCCGGGTCGACCGCGTGTTGGCGTAGCTCGGCAGTTCGTCTTCAAACATGCCGGGGTCGAGCTCGAACGGCTCGCGATTGGGGTCGATGAAAGCGCGCGGGAACAACGCGCGGAGCAGCGGCATGCCGTGCTCGGGCGCCGCCGCGAACAGAGCATCGACGAAGCTGTCCTCGGAGCGTCTCAGCGAGAGCAGGTCGAGCGGAGAGCCGGCCACGAAATCGGGAGGATAGGCGGTCCCGCTATGCGGCGAGGCAAATACAACCGGGGCGGCCTGGCGTTCCGGCCGGGCAATATCTATATGCTCGCTGTCGACGCCGCTGTCGCCGGTTTCGGGAATATCCTGCGTCGCCATGGATGGCTGAACCTGAAGGCCTGGTTGACCGTATCGTGCCGCTATGATGTATCGGATCGAGACGGTTCTGTCATCCGTACCCGCGCCTTTTCGACCAGGCCATCCCCAAGAATATTTCACCAGCCATGGCGGTTTGATGAAAAACGGGTTAACCTTTCACAAGGAAAGGGGCGCTAGAGTGCGCCCGGCATACGCCTATATAGTGAAGAGAAGATGGCTAGTATTCTGTTGGCGGAAGACGATGAATCGCTGCGTCAGTTTCTGGCGCGGGCATTGGTGCGCGCCGGGCACTTGGTGATCGATTGCGGCGACGGCACCAGCGCGCTCGACGCCGTCCAGGCGCCGGATGCCGATTTCGACCTGCTGCTGGCCGATATCGTGATGCCCGGGCTTGATGGGATAGAGCTGGCGCGCCGCGCCGCCGACCATATCCCTGGCCTCAAGGTCCTGTTCATCACCGGTTTCGCGGCGGTCGCCATGCAGGCCAGGCGCGAAGGGCCGATGCGCGACACCAAGATCCTGTCCAAGCCCTTTCACCTGCGCGATCTGGTCGGCGAAGTCGACAAGATCCTCGCCGCCTGACGCGCGGCTGTATTCCCGGCCCGGTCCGCTTGCCACGGGCCGCCCGATCGTGTAAATCGCACCAACCCTCGATCAAGCGGGCGCGTAGCTCAGCGGGAGAGCACTACGTTGACATCGTAGGGGTCGCTGGTTCAATCCCAGCCGCGCCCACCATCTTTTCAATGACTTAGCGGTTTGATTACGGCGCTCGAAAATCGATTTGGGCGCGAGGAGCGCGAGACAGGCGATCAGGCTCTTGGGCCGCGCAAGCCTTCCAGCTCGGTACGCAGCGCTTGGGCGAAATCCGCCTTTTCGTCGGCGGTCAGGAATTTACCGATTTCAAGCGCCATGCCGTGCGTGCGCAGCATCAGCTCGCTGCCCGGTCCCGGCGGGTCGTCCAGATCGACCTGCAACCAGTAAGGCTGGAAGCGGAATGTGCGCCGCCGCCCGCTGGGCTCGATCTTGCGCACGGTCAGTTCCTCGTCGGTCAGCGTCACGGTCTCGTACCGCCGCGCATCGTGGTAGTTCATTTTCAAGGCGAGATAGACCAGCGCCACGTCGAGCGCCAGGAAGCCGAATACCGGCCAAGCGCCCGCGATCACGAAGGCGACACCGCCGATAAAGCTGGTCACCCCGATCATCGCCATTACCAGCATGAAGCCGCTCGGCTTGAGGCTGGAATGCGGTTGCAATATTGCGTCGAACCGGGCGGGATTTTGTTCTGCCGCTGCCGATTCGACGTCTAGCGTTAACGGTTCCATGACGTCTCCCAACGCCATAATTCCCGTTTTTGCTCGGGTTTACAAGCGATAACGACTCTAAATTTGCCCGTATGGTTAACGACTTAGGCCTTTTACCGGCGAAAATAGAGGGGCGTTACGGGCGTTTAATTATTGTCGGGGGGCCTGAAAGCGAAGGCTGTCTTGAATGACGCGCGGTCCTGCATGCGGGCCCACCAGCCGCCGAGCGCTGGCCGGGCCGACCAGTCGACCAGCCGCGTCAGCCGGTTATTTTCAAAGCGTTCGAAGAAGGGCGCCACCGCGATATCGGCCAGCGAAATATTGTCACCGTTCAGCCACGGCCGGTCGCCGAGCGCGCCCTCCATCTCATCCAGAACCTCGGCGATACGGGCTTCGGCATAGTCCATTTCCTCGGGCTGGATGCCATCCCGGATTCGCGTCGCGAGCTGGACCCGTTTCGCCTCGTTTGGCTGGCGGTCGAGCATTGCCTGAATTTCCGCCTCCGACAGCCCTTCGTAGCGCTTATAGCGGTTCTGCTTGATGAAGGAGATGGTGTTGATGTTGCGGTGCAGAACATGTTCGAACCGGTCCATCCAGATTCGCATGCGCGCGCGTTCGTACAGATCCGCCGGGCGCAGCGGGGTCTCCGGAAAACAGTCGTCGAGATATTCATTGATGAAATTGGACTCGAACAGGATGCGCCCGTCATGGTCGAGCGCCGGCACCACCCCGTTGGGATTGATCTTGAAATAATCCGGATTCAGATGTTCGAACTTGCTGAGGTCGATGTGGATGCTGTTCCACGCCAGCTCTTTTTCCGCCAGGCAAATGCGCACCCGCTTGGAGCATGTCGACGTTACACCGTGATAAAGCGTTAGCATGATATCAAATCAAATCTCGTGCTGGCGCTTCTGGCGCGTATCGAATGACATCACCGGCGGCATCAGGTGGCGGCGGATCTCCGCCGGATCGGCCGGCGGATAAGCATTTTGCGGGCGGCCGCCGCCGATCGTTACCCGTTCCATCAGCCGGCGCTGGGGGTAATAGTCGTGCAGCGCCGAGTGCTGCAACGAACAATTATCCCAGAACACAACCATGTCCGGCTGCCAGCGGTGGCGGTAATGATATTCGTGGCGCAACGTTTTACGGAACAGAAGTTCCAGCATGGTGCGGCTCTCATCTTCATCCATACCCTTGATATAAAGGGTGAATTGCGGATTGACAAACAGCGCCTTCTTGCCTGTGATCGGGTGCGCGCGGATCACCGGATGGGTTGCGGGCGGGTATTGCTTTTCATAGCCCCGCAGCTTTTCGCGCCCTTCCTCGGTGTCGGAAAACAGCGCCTTGAATGGTTTGAAATCATGCACCGCCTCAAGCCCGGACAGAAAGTGCTGCATCCGGTCCGACAGCCCCTCATAGATCGCGGTCATGGAAGCGAACGCGGTGTCGCCGCCGAGGTCGGGGATGATCTTGGAACACAGCGCCGTGCCCATCGGCGGGCATTCGCGGAAGGTCTCGTCGGTGTGCCACACATCGGTCGGCGCCGGCGGGTTGCCTTCCTTGTTGTCGTAGACGATCAGCTCGGGCAGCGCCTCTGTGCTGGTCGAAAACGGGTGCACGGTAAGCTCGCCGAAATAGCGCCCGAACCGCATCAAATCGTCGGACGAAATTTTCTGGCCGGGGAACACCAGCACCCCGTGCTCGGCATGCGCCTGGCCAATCGCGGACACCGTCGCGTCGTCCATCGGTTGCGACAGGTCTACGTCGGTCACTTCGGCGCCAAGGAAGGCGCCGACGCGACGGACCGAAATCGAAGGTTCGTTGTTTCTCATCCCGTCACTCTAACAGAATTTATCCCCGCCGGTTATGGCGGCGGAAAAAATGCGCTAGACCATTATCCGCTAACGCGGATTGCACCGGGCCGGTGCCGGCTAACCGGATAATATGACCTCATGCCGATGAAGCTCGCGACTGTGGAAGAGTTCTATCGCCGGCTCGCGGCTTCGATGCCCGAGCCCAAGGGCGAGCTCGACTATATCAACGACTACACGCTGCTGGTCGCCGTCGTGCTGTCGGCTCAGGCGACCGATGTCGGGGTCAACCGCGCGACGAAGGGCCTGTTTGCCACGGTCGACACGCCGGAAAAGATGGTTGCGCTGGGCGAGACCGCTCTGATCGGCCATATCAAGAGCATCGGGCTTTACCGCAACAAGGCGAAAAACGTCATCGCGCTGTCACGGATGCTGATCGACCTGCATGACAGCCAGGTGCCGCGCGACCGCGAGACGCTGGTGACGTTGCCGGGTGTCGGACGCAAGACCGCCAACGTGGTGCTGAATATCGCCTTCGGCGAGCCCACCATCGCGGTCGACACCCATTTATTCCGAATCTCGAACCGCACCGGCCTGGCGCCGGGCAAGACGCCTGACGCGGTCGAGAAAGCTTTGGTCAGGCGCACCCCGAATCCCTATATGCAGCACGCCCATCACTGGCTGATCCTGCACGGGCGCTACGTATGCAAGGCGCGCAAGCCCGACTGCCCGTCCTGTGTCGTGGCCGATCTCTGCCAGTACAAGGCCAAGACGCAGGGGTAACGTATCCGCTTACGCGGAATCGGGGTGGCCCGCTTGGATAATCCTCTACCGGGCCATTGCGCGGTCGAAATCGAACTGGATGGGCTCGATGCGGCCGGCGTGGATTTCGCTGATGCGGGCTTCGTCCAGCGGGTAGCCGAACTGGGCGTTGCGCATGGCGATGCGCAGTCCGGCCAGTTCCACCGACAGGGCGGTGAGCCGCGCCCAGTCGTCCTGTGACAGGTCATGCGCGTCGAGCCCGACGATGCCCTTGCACATGTGACCGAACTCATCCTCATAGACCAGCGAACAGGCCTTCGCTATCGCATCATCGGCGCCGCCCCGTCCGGCGAGAAGCATGCCCTCGGAAAACAGCGTGCAATAGCCGCCCTCGGTGAACAGGCAGGCGCGGGCGCCCATTGCGCCCTCGTTCGCGATGATTTCGGCCCGGCGCGCGCCGATCGCCCGGTTTTCGTCCCAGTCCGGTACCTCACGCAGCATGGCCGGGCTCAACCGGGGCTCATCGCCCTGGCACAACGCGTCATAGGCGTCCGCGAAGGCGCAGTAATGAGAGAATTCCTCATAGAGTGTTTCCATGCGCCCCAGAATGTCGTGGCGCGGCACGTCGATATCGATCCGGGGCAGGTCGCGCAGCAAATCCTCGACCGGGCCCAGATAAAGCCCGCGCGGGTCGCCTTGCGGGGTGTCCCAGACCTCCTTGCGGGCCTGGCGCAGGATCCAAAGCTTGTCGGTTTCGCCCGTGCGCCGGGGCCAGTCCCAATAGGTGCGGAACAGCTCGGCCTCGCCCGCGAACAGCGGCGCCACCGCTGCCACCAGGCCCCTCAGATTGTCGCTCACGGGCATAACGTCTCCTGCTCCTGTTTCAGCTCGTGACCAGCGCAAGCGCGGCCGCAACGGCCAGAAAAACGATCACGGCCGCGACCATGACCAGCCAGACCGCGCGGCGCACGTCGGCGGCCTCGATCCTGGCGCGCCCGTCGCCGATCCAGCCGCCGGCACGGACTTCCCCGTCCCAGTTGCGTGGCCCACCGAGCGCCAACCCCAGCGCGCCGGCCAGCGCGCCTTCCGAGCGGAATCCGCTATGCACGCCGCGCTCACCCAGGTCCCGGGCCCATAGCGTCAGGGCGGCGGCCGGATTGGCGCCGGGCGAGAACAGGGCGGCCAGCGCAAGGATCAGGCCCGCCAGCATGGCCGGGATCAGGGTCAGCGCATCATCAAGCCGTGCGCAGACCGAGCCAAAGGCGCCATGGAGCGGCGTCGGCCGGCCGAGCACATCCGCCGCCGCCGCGATCGCGCGATAGGCAACCAGCCCCGGCAATCCGGCCAGCAGAAACCAGAACACGGTCCCGACCAGCCCGCCGGCGAAGCGCGCGCCCAGCCCCTCGATCGCGGCCCGGGCCACGCCGTGCGCATCCAGTGCCTCGCTGTCATAGCGCACCAGGGCCCCGACGTCGGCGCGCGCCGTGGCCAGATTACCGCCCAGCAGCGCGCGCGCCGTGCCGCGCGCAATGTCGATCGGCACGCGCTGGGCCAGCAGACAGACCAGTGTGAGCGCCGTCAGTACCCAGCCGGCCGGCAGCGCGCCCGCGGCGTCCGCTACCAAGGTGCCCAACCCCCAGCCGATTGCCGCGATCACCAGCGCCACCAGCGCGCCCCGGATGCGCAACGCAACGGCGCCGCGCCGCGCCCGGTTGAGCTTGGCGTCGAACCATGACGCGATGGCGCGAAAGCCCACCATCGGCGCGGCAAAGACCTGACGCAAGCCGGGCAGGCCGGAAATCAGCGCATCGGTGATCAGGGCGATCAGCAGCAGGACCAGCGGCGCCGTGGCGCCTTGCCCGCCGCCCACTATTCGCGCACGCCAGCGCCGCGCAGATAGCGCGCGACCGCTGCCTTGCGGCTCCAATCGGCCCACATCAACGCGGTACGGCCGGTATAGTCCCGCCGCGCGGTATCGGCCCGCGCATCCACCAGTATCCGCGCCACCTCCAGCCGGCCATTGCGCGCGGCTTCCATCAACGGGGTGATGCCCTGCTTGTTTTCGCCGTTCACCTTGGCGCCCTTTTCGATCAGCAGCTCCAGCGCGTCGATATTGCCCAGGCTGGCGGCATAGAACAGCGCCGTGTTGCCGAGCTTGTCGCGGTGTGTGATCTGGGCCTTGTACTTGATCAATATTTCCATGATATCGGCATTGCCGGTGGTCGCAGCGTATATGATCGCCGTTCTGCGGTCGAAATCGGCGATCTCGGTGCTGCCGCCGCGCAACAGCCGCTTTTCCACCTGTTCGATATTGTTGAACCTGATCGCCTCGAGCAGCGGATCGCTGGCGAACAGATCAAGTTGGGCGAAAGCGGGCGCCGCGGCCAGCGCCAGCGCCGCCACCAGGAACAGTCGCGGGAAAATTCCGTGTTTCATCATGCTTATCTTACACGTAAGCATAAACGCCCGCCTGTTTCCAGCGCACCGCGACCGTCTGGATGGTTCACCCACCGCCGCCAATGCTCTATATCTCCGGCATTGCCGTTGAAACTCCAGACGTAAGCCAACCATCATGAACCATACCGCCTTTCGTATTGCACTCTGGTCCACGCTCGCCGTGATGGTGGTGGCGCTGATTGCCTGGCAGTGGGGCCTGCCGCCATTCGCGCCGCGCCAGCCCGGCGGCGTGGTGCGCATCGGCGGTCCGTTCACGCTGGTCGATCACACCGGCCAGCAGCGGACCGAGAAGGACTATCGCGGCAAGCTGATGCTGATCTATTTCGGCTATACCTTCTGCCCCGACGCCTGCCCGACGGCGTTGCAGGCGATGACGGTGGCGCTCGATGGGCTCGGCAAGTCGGCAAGCGAGGTGCAACCGCTGCTGATCACCATAGACCCGGCGCGCGACACGTCCGCGCACCTCAAATCCTACGTGCCCAATTTTCCCGGGTTGGTCGGGTTGACTGGCAGCGCGGAGCAAATCCGCGCCGCCGCCAAGGCCTATCATGTTTATTACCGCAATGCCGGCGAGGCCACGGACTACCTGATGGATCATTCCTCGATCGTGTTCCTGATGGATCGCGATGGACGCTACCTCACCCGGTTTAGCCACAACTCGCTGCCGGAAACCATGGCGGCGGAGATCAGGAAGCACCTGTGAGCGCCAAGCCGGCACCCCCGTTCTGGAAGACCAAGCGGCTCGACCAGATGACCCGGGCGGAATGGGAATCGCTGTGCGACGGCTGCGCGCGCTGCTGCCTGATCAAGCTCGAGGATGAGGATACCGGCGAAATCGCCTTTACCGAGCTCGTCTGCACCCTGCTCGATCAGGGGGCGTGCCGCTGCACCGATTATCCGAACCGGAGCGTGCGCGTGCCGGACTGCGTGACGCTGAAGCCTGACAATGTGGGTGAGCTTGCCTGGATGCCGTCGACCTGCGCCTACCGGGTGCTGGCCGAGGGTGGTGACCTCGCCTGGTGGCACCCGCTGGTCTCCGGCGATCCGGAAACAGTCCATAAAGCCGGCATCTCGGTGCGCGGCCGCTGCATCCCCGAAGACCAGGCCGACGATCCCGAGGACCACATCGTCACCTGGCCGGAATAGTGCATAATCTGGCGAAACACGGGTATCGATGGGAGAAACAGGCATGAACAGGGGCGAAAACAAGGTCGAGGCGGGTGTGCTGGCCGCCGTCCTCACGCCGGTCGACGACGCGCTGGCCCCGGCCACCGGGCCCTGGCTGGCGCATTGCCGCTGGCTGCTCGATCAGGGCTGCGACGGGCTGGCGGTGCTCGGCACCACCAGCGAGGCGAACTCGTTTTCGGTAGCGGAACGCCTCGCTTTGCTCGACGCGCTGGCCGAGGGTGGCATTCCGGGCGGGCGCCTGATCCCGGGCACCGGCTGCTGCGCCATTCCCGACACCGTGGCGCTGACCCGAAAGGCGCTGGAGATCGGCGCCGCCGGCGTCCTGATGCTGCCCCCCTTCTATTACAAGGGCGTCAGCGATGACGGGCTGTTCGCGGCCTATGCGGAAGTGATCGAACGCGTCGGCGACGCCGCGCTTAAAATTTACCTCTATCACATCCCGCCAATGTCGAACGTACCCATCACCTACGGGCTGATCGAAAAGTTGCGCGCCGCCTATCCCGACACCGTGGTCGGCATCAAGGACAGCAGCGGCGATTTCGCCAATATGACCGGCATGGTCGATGCCTTCCCCGGCTTCCGGGTGTTCTCGGGCGCGGACACGTTTCTGCTACCCCTGCTCAGGGCCGGCGGGGCCGGCGCCATCACCGCCTGCAACAATGTCTCGGCCGCCCTGTCGGTCAAGGTCTATGCCGGCTGGCGGGGCGACGGCGCGGACGCCGACCAGGCCGCGCTCGATGCGGTGCGCAATACTGTGCAGAAATTCCCGCTGGTCGCCGCGCTCAAGGAAATCGTCGCCAACGCAACCGGCGACGATGCCTGGCGCCGTCAGCGCCCACCGCTGGAATTGCTGACGCCGGAACAGAGCGCTTCCCTGATGGAAGAACTCTCCACCATCGGCTTCGCGCCGAAAATCGCGGCGTAGGTTGATTCTCTAGGCGGCACCGGCCCGCGTGA
>JAZFSB010000422.1:0-2428 GCA_036445935.1 Alphaproteobacteria bacterium
GCCAGGTTTGGCCCGCGTCTTCGGTGCGATAGAGCCCGCCCGGCTGGGTGCCGGCCACCATAAGGTCGGGATTGTCCGGCGCGCAGGCGATCGCGGTGACCAGCATCGCGTCGTCCATTGGCGAGGGGATATGGGTCCAGCCGCCATCATCCTGGTCGAACCGGTAGATGCCCGAATTGGTGCCGGCGAACAGCTGGTGCGGCCGGGTGGGGTGCGGCGTCAATGCCCAGACCTGGCTGCCGCTATACATCCCCGTGCCGGTCGACATGCGCGCCAGCGTTCCGCCCCCATCAGTACTGCGCCAGACAGACAATCCATTGGTGGCGACGTAGAGCTGCGGCATTTTCGGTCCTTCTATTCCGCTTCCAGCCGGCCAGAACTGATCAATTCGGCCCGTGCGCGCGCCTTCCAGTCGGCCCGCATCATGAAGCCGTCGGTCTCACGGACCTTGGCTTCGGTGCGCGTGAGGATCTCATCGTCGGACAGTGTCAGGTCGAGCGGCCATGAGCTGGGCGCCGGGATATACCATTCGCTTTCCCTGGAGAGCTCCAGCCGGTTGCCTTCCGGATCCTCGCAATAGATCGAAAACGAATTGCCGTGACAGATATTGACCACCTTGGTCACGCCGCTGGCCGCGCGCAGCGCCTTGTCGGCGCGGCGCAGATCGTCGAGGGACGGCAGACGGAAGGTCAGCTGCTGGACGTTCGACGGCGTCGCCGCCGCGCGGCCCGCGCACAGCACGATCTGGCCGAACTGATCGGGGTCGCGGGTCAGGTAGACATAGTCCGTCGCCGGCACCGAGCCGATGGCGTCCATGCGTCCCTTGCCGGTGACGGCATAGCCCAGCACGCCGACATAGAACGTCTCCAGCCGCGCGAGGTCGGTGGCGTAAAGGCCAATGCTCGACATGGCGACCTTCGGATAAGGCTCGGCGGGCGGGTCCGCCTCGCCGGGCTCGAACCGGAATACGCCTTTGGCGTCCGGCGCCGCGTCTGCTTCTATCTCCGGCGTTCCCTGGCCGATCAGCGTGCCATCAGCGCGGAGACGGGCTTCCAGTTCGCGCCGCCAGTCGCTTCGGCTCTTGCCGCCTTCGGTCACCTGGCAGCGCCGTTCGGTCTCCGCGGCAATTTCGGCGTCGGTTTGCGTGAAGTCCAGTGGCCAGCAGGCCGGCTGGGGGACGAACCAGGGCGTCTCGACCGAGACCGCGATCCGGTTATCGCAGGGATCGAGGAAATACAGGGTCCAGGAAATGCCGTGATCGACCGCGACCAGGTCGCTGACGCCCGACTCGCGCTCAAGCAGTCCCTTAATCCGACGCAGTTCGCCCAGATCCGTCGCGGTGAAGCCGAGCTGATTGATGGTCGAAGGCTTGCCTTCCGGGTGGTTGCTGGCCAGTACCAGTTGATGATGCTCGAACGCGCGCCGCGTCATAAACGCCATCGAGGTGCCGTTCGCCCGGTGCCCGGTGTCGCTGACCGCGAAACCGAAGACCCGAGTGTAGAAATCGCGCATTGTGGGGAAATCGGAACAGTAAAGACCGAAATGGCTGAAGACCAAAGCGGGCGCGGTTTCACCAGTGGTCGCCATGAAATTTTTCCCTGCAGGATGGTTGATTTTGATTATTGTGCCGCGCGTCTCATCGCGTCGTCAATCCGGTGCGATCCGCACAAGCGGATAATGATCTACGGCCGGCGGAATTGCGGCCGCGGGCCCCAGTAATCGTCGTCATTATCGTAATTGTCCCACCTTTGCTGGCGCAGTTTCTCGCCGATATCGCACGGCGGCGCCGTGCGGCCGGCGCGGAAGGCGACACGGATCAGCAGCTTGCGCGGCGCCGGGCGGGCGGGTGTCAGGTCGGCGATCTCAAGGATCAGCTTGCGCAGCACGGCGCGCGCGAAGTCCTTGAAATCATTGGCGACAACGTAAAATGCCCCCGGCCCGCCGATAACGCAGTCGCGGTAATAGAGATCGAGGTCCTTGAGCGGCGGACGTCCCGACGGGCTCGGCTTGTCGTTCATGATCGGCAGGCCGTTGATGGTGATACGGCGCGCCACGGCGCGATCGCGGGCGATCGTCACCAGCTCACCATGGTTGTT
Source organism: Alphaproteobacteria bacterium (assembly GCA_036445935.1). Lineage (GTDB taxonomy): Bacteria > Pseudomonadota > Alphaproteobacteria > MPNO01 > UBA2964 > JAZFSB01. The sequence continues at coordinate 2,097 of JAZFSB010000422.1, forward strand.
CGGCCCGTCGCCTGAAATGTCGATCACCCGGCGCCGCGCGGTGAACGCGTTGTCGCCCAGACTATCGACGCCGTAATTGATGCCGTTGGCAATGCCGGTGCGTCGTCCGACCGCCGGCGTATCGCTGGCCAGCAGATCCGCGAAGGCGTTGGCCGAATTCTTGTCGTGGATCAGGGTCCAATCGGCGACCAGATTGATGTCGCTAAGCCCGCTCCATTCGTAATACGACACCGCGATTCGCCCGAGCGGCGCGTGCCGGATGGCGCCGATCACACTGGGATGGCGGAAGGCGTCGATATAGCCTTGGCGCTGAAGCATGGCCTCTTCCGCGT
>JAZFSB010000423.1:0-15818 GCA_036445935.1 Alphaproteobacteria bacterium
TCCCCTTATGCGGAGTCGACCCCGGCGCGACCGGTGATATGCACGTCGCGCTGCGGAAACGGGATGCTGATCCCGGCCGCGTCCAGCCTTTCCTTGATGCCCTTGTTGAAATCGTTCAGCACGTTCCAGTAATCGGCGGCCTTCACCCAGCAGCGCAGGTTGATGTTCACCGCGCTGTCACCCAGCGACGAGACCCTGACTTCGGCGGCCGGGTCTTTAAGGACACGGTCGTCCCCGTCAAGCAGCCCGCGCGCTGTAGCGAAAGCCTTGTCGATTTCGTCGTCGTAGCCGATGCCGACCGTGATATCGATGCGCCGCGTCGGGTTTCGCGAAAAATTCTTGATCGCGGCGTTCATCAACTGACCGTTCGGCAAGTAGAGGAACACGCCATCGGCGGTCCGCAGTATGGTTGCGAACAGGCCGATCTCAACCACCGTGCCGGACTGTGCGCCGCTGTCGATGTAATCCTCGGCGCGGAAAGGGCGCAGGATGAGCAACACCACGCCGGCGGCGAAATGTGACAGCGTGCCCTGCAAGGCCAGACCGACGGCAAGCCCGGCGGTTCCCAGCACCGCGATGATGCTGGCGGTCTGCACGCCGAACTGGGCAAGCACCGCGATCAGTACCAGGGCGAGGATCAGGTAGCGGACGATGTTGGCCAGGAACGGCGCCAGCGTGGAATCACTGCGCGGCGTCGCGGTGATTGCCCGGCGCGTCGTCCGGCCAACCCAGCCGGCAATCATCCAGCCGACGATCAGCAGCACAAGCGCGCCCACGACGTCCAGCGCATAGGTGGTGATAAGCTCGATCACGGACTGAATCGCGATCTCGGCATCCTTGGTCATGCTCGCCTCCTGAGCAATAGAGCGTTTTCCGATCTTACGGCACCAGACCCGAACGAAGTCAACGCCGTTGCTGGCGCCGCAGCCGCCGCCAGCGGGCGACATTGCGATTGTGCTGAGCCAGAGTACGGGCGAACAGGTGGCCGCCTTTGCCGTCGGCAACAAAATATAGCTCCCGCGTCCGGGCCGGGTTGAGCGCCGCCTCGATCGCGGCCACGCCAGGATTGGCGATCGGTCCCGGCGGCAAACCCTTGTTCACATAGGTGTTGTAGGGCGAGACCAGAGCGAGATCGGTCTTGGTGAGCGGTCGGCCCAGTGGGCCCGCCCCGCCGGTCAGCACATAAACCACGGTGGGGTCCGATTGCAGCCGCATGCCACGCCGAAGCCGATTTTGAAACACGCCGGAAATGCGGGCTCGTTCGGCGGCGACCCCGGTTTCCTTTTCGATGACCGAGGCCAGGATCACCGCCTCGCGCGGACTTTTGATCACAACCCCCGGCGACCGGTTCCGCCACAGCCGAGCGACGGTCGCCGCCATCGCTTCCCGCATGCGCCGGATGATGTCGGGTCGGCTGTCGTCCCAGCTGTAGAAATAGGTTTCCGGCAGCAGGCTGCCTTCGCCAATACCGTTGACCGGAACCCGCCCTTGGAGTCCGTCGGCGCGGGCCACCAGCGTCAGCACCTGCGCCGTAGTCAGCCCCTCGGCGATGGTCAGGCGGCGCTTCACGGTCCGGCCCGATACGATCAGCCGGGCCGCCGCACGCATACTGATGCGCGCCGGGAATTCGAATTCACCGGCGCGCAGCGCGCGCGCCAGCCCGTCATAGTGGGCGCCGATGCGGAACAAAAGCGGGCGCTCAATGACGCCGGCGGCACCCAGCCGCTCGGCGATGGCGGCCAGGCCGCCGCCCTTGGGGATTATCAGGATTTTGGCCGCCTCAAGCGGACCGGCCCTTGTATAGCGGTCCCAGCCCCACCAGCCGGCGCCGGCAGCCAGCCCCGCGATCAGCACAAGGGCAACAAGGGCGACCCAGACCGCGCGCCGCGCCACGGGCCTATAACTCGCTGAAAATCAGCGTGGCGTTGGTACCGCCGAACCCGAAGGAATTCGACATCACCTGATTAACCTGGCGCTCTTTCGCCACATGCGGCACCAGATCGATGTCACATCCTTCCGACGGGTTATCGAGATTCAGCGTCGGCGGAACCACGTTGTTCTTCATCGCGAGAATGCTGTAAATCGCTTCCACGGCACCGGCCGCGCCCAACAGATGGCCGATCGCCGACTTGGTGGACGACATCGACAATCGATAGGCGTGATCCCCGAACAGGCGCTTGACCGCCGCCAGTTCGATCTCGTCGCCAAGGGGCGTCGAGGTGCCGTGCGCGTTGATGTAATCGATATCCTCGGGCGCCAGCCCGGCGCGCTTGAGCGCCGCCTTCATGGAACGGTATGCGCCGCCGCCCTCGGGTGACGGCGCGGTGACGTGATAGGCATCGCCCGACATGCCATAACCGGTGATCTCGGCATGAATGCGCGCGCCACGGCGCTTCGCGTGCTCGTATTCCTCGAGCACCAGCACGCCCGCGCCCTCGCCCATGACGAACCCGTCGCGGGCGCGATCCCACGGGCGCGACGATTCCTTCGGCCGATCGTTGAATTTCTTGGCAAGCGCCTTGGCGGCGGCGAAGCCCGCGATCCCAATGCGGCACAAGGCGGCCTCGGCCCCGCCGGCGACCATGACATCGGCATCGTCGAGCTGGATCAGCCGGGCCGCGTCGCCGATCGAATGCGCGCCGGTCGAGCACGCCGTCACCGCGGAATGATTTGGTCCCTTGAGCCCGAAGCGGATCGAGACGTGCCCAGAGGCGAGATTGATCAGGGTGGATGGGATGAAGAACGGCGACACGCGGCGCGGGCCCCGTTCGTAAAGCGTGATGGACGCGTTGTAGATGCCGAGCAGGCCACCGATTCCGGAGCCGATCATCACCCCGGCACGCTCGCGCGCTTCTTCGTTTTCCGGGGTCCAGCCCGAATTGGCGATCGCCTGGCTGGCCGCGCCGACCGCATAGAGGATGAAATCGTCCATCCGCCGCTGTTCCTTCGGCTTGACCCAGCGGTCGGGCTCGAAGCTGCCGTCCTCTTCCCGGCCGCGCGGCACCGGTGCGCCTATCTTTACCGACAGATCGGAGACATCGAAGGTATCGATAACGCCAATGCCACATTCGCCAGCGGAAAGCCGGTTCCAGTTAACATCAAGACCGGACCCCAACGGGGTCACAAGTCCCATGCCGGTTACGACGACACGTCTCATGGATTCAAGTCGAATTGGAGGGGCCAGGCTCCCTGGCGGCCAGCCAACTTCAGCCGGCGTTTTCCTCGATGAAACTAATGGCGTCCTTGACGGTCAGAATTTTCTCGGCGGCATCGTCGGGAATTTCACACCCGAATTCCTCCTCGAACGCCATAACCAACTCGACCGTATCAAGGCTATCCGCACCAAGATCGTCGATAAAGCTCGCGGTGTCGGTAACCTTGGCTTCCTCGACGCCCAGATGCTCAACAACGATTTTCTTGACCCGTTCGGCAGTGTCGCTCATCGCGATAGTTCCTTTGATGCAAAATTGATGCAAAACGATTTGACGCCGGGGCGATCAACCCGAGCGGCCCCGAAAGAACATATTTCCACCGATTCGCCAAGCCCGAGAATGGCTCACGGCACCATTAATTGCAAAAAAACCGGCGGCGGACCGGCTATATCATGGCCATTCCCCCATTTACATGCAAGCTCTGACCCGTGACATAGGCCGCTTCGTCGCTTGCCAGGAAGGCCACGCAGCCGGCGACGTCTTCCGGGGTGCCGAATCGAGCGGCGGGAATCTGGGCCAGCAGCCGGTCTCGGGTCTCCTCGCCAAGCCCCGCCGTCATCGCGGTGGTGATGAAACCCGGCGCCACGCAATTGACGGTAATGCCGCGCGTCGCCACTTCAGCGGCCAGCGCCTTGCTCATCCCGACCAGCCCGGCCTTGGATGCCACATAATTAGCCTGACCGGGATTGCCGGTCGCGCCGACCACCGAGGTAATGTTGATGATGCGCCCCCAGCGGGCATTCATCATGCCCCGCAAGGCGGCGCGCGCGAGCCGGAACCCGGCGCCCAGATTTACTTCCAGCACCTCCTCCCAATCCTCGTCGCGCATCCGCATCATCAGCCCGTCACGGGTCAGCCCGGCATTGTTGACCAGAATATCGATGCCGCCCCCGGCGGCGGCCTCGGCGTCCTTGATCAGCCCGGCCACGGCGGCCTTATCGCCCAGGTCGGCGGCAACCAGATGGGTACGTTCGCCGAGCGCGCCGGCAAGCTGGACAAGCGCGTCCTCATTGCGCCCGCTCAGCACCACCGTCGCCCCCTGGCCGTGCAGCGCGCGCGCGATCGCGCCGCCGATGCCGCCGCTCGCCCCGGTGACCAGGGCCCGGTGTCCGGAAAGATCGAACATGGCTTGGATTCCCTTCCGCTAAACTAGAGAGTTTTCAGAAATGCCTCGACCCCTGCGGGATCGGACACCGACATGGCGGTGAGGTCACGGTCGATGCGCCGCGCCAGCCCGGTCAGCACCTTGCCCGAGCCCAGTTCGACCAGCGTATCGACGCCGCCTTCCTTCATGGTAAGCACGCACTCGCGCCAGCGCACCAGACCAGTCACCTGCTCGACCAGCAATTCGCGGATGCGGTCGGGTTCACTCACCGCCGCCGCGGTAACATTGGCGATCAGCAGCACCACGGGGGGCGCGATATCAATTTTTTGCAGCGCGTCGCGCATGATTTCCGCCGCCGGCAACATCATGTCGCAGTGAAACGGCGCGCTGACCTGAAGCGGCAGCGCGCGGCGCACACCATGGTCGGGAGCCAGTGCGACGGCCCGATCGATCGCCGCGGCGGCGCCGGAAATCACCACCTGATCGGGCGCATTGTCATTGGCCGGGCCGCAAATCTCACCCTCGGAGGCGGCTTCCGCCAATTCCCGCGCCTGGTCGAGCCCGACGCCCAGCAGCGCCGCCATGCCACCTTCGCCAACCGGCACCGCTTCTTGCATCGCCTGACCACGAACTTTAAGCAGCCGCGCGGTATCGTCCAGCGTCATGGCCCGCGCCGCCGCCAGCGCCGAATATTCCCCGAGCGAATGGCCGGCCACGAATTCAGCAACCCCGGCAATTTCGATTCCACCCTCTTCTTCCAGCACCCGGAGCGCGGCCAGGCTGACCGCCATCAGTGCCGGCTGGGCGTTTTCGGTCAGGATTAGCTCGTCCTCGGGCCCTTCGGTCATCAGGCGCGACAGGTTCTGCTTCAGAGCCTCGTCGACCTCCTGCAAGGCGTGGCGCGCGACGGGAAATGCCTCGGCCAGGGCCTGACCCATACCGACCGCCTGAGATCCCTGTCCAGGAAAAACGAAAGCCCGCGCCATGTTAAGAAAACTCCTCCTGTAGGGCATTTCACCAAGGCGCCAGTGATAACGGCTGGCGGGTTACTGTCAAGCGGAGCGAAAAGCGCTTCTGGCCTTGCGCGGCGAGGTCTTTCGTGTATATTTGCGCGCCCTGAGAGACCCCGGACGCTTCATACCGCGTGCCGGGGCCATATGGTTTTCAAGAATGGCGGAAAGGCGCGTCGGCGGGGTATACCGCCGCCACCAGCCCGAGCCACAAGGAGTTACAAAAGTGCCGTATTACGAGAGCGTGTTCATCGCGCGCCCCGATATTTCGGCGGCCCAGGTAGAGTCCATGACCGAGGGATTCACCAGCCTGGTCAACGAAAACGGTGGCGAAGTGAAAAAGGCCGAATACTGGGGTCTTAAGTCGCTAGCCTACCGGATCAAGAAAAGTCGCAAGGGCCATTATTCCCTGCTGAACCTGGACGCGCCACCGGCCGCGATCAAGGAAATGGAACGCAACATGCTTCTCAACGAAGACGTGCTGCGCTTCATGACCATTCGTGTCGATGAGCTGGAGGAAGAGCCGTCGGTTGTGATGCGCAGCCGTGGCTCGCGCGACGACCGCGGCAGGGGCGACCGGGGACGCCGTGACGACCGGCCGCGCCGTGATGATCGGCCGCGCCGAGATGACGCCGCGCCCACTGCTGAAAAGCCCGCTGAAAAGCCCGCCGAAGCGCCCGCTGCTGAAAAGCCCGCCGAAGAGCCTGCCAAAACCACCCCGGAAGGAGACGCCGAATGAGATCGCGCCGCCCCTTCTTCCGCCGCCACAAGAGCTGCCCGTTTTCGGGGCCAGGCGCGCCGAAGATCGACTACAAAGACACCAAGCTGCTTCAGCGTTTCGTGTCCGAACGCGGCAAGATCGTACCCCGCCGGATCACCGCGGTTTCAGCCAAGAAACAGCGTGAGCTGGCCCGTGCCATCAAGCGCGCCCGGATTCTGGCGCTACTGCCCTTCGTCGTCGACTGACCGGAACGGGCTGGGGACGGCCCCGTGTCTGGATACCTGTTGATTCCGCTCGGCGGGGGATTGGCGAGCGCCGTTTTCTATCTTTCAGTGCGTGCCGGGTCGCCCATGGCGGCCGGGCTGACCTATCTGGCGCCGGCGCCACTGCTGGCGGTAGGTCTGTCACGCGGTCTGACCGCGGGCGCCATCGCTATCCTGGTGGGCGCGTTGACGCTGGCGCTCGGCGTCAGGCCACTGGCTGCCCTGCTCTACCTTGCCGCCGCCGGACTGCCTTCGCTGATCATTATCCGCCAGGGCATGCTATCCCGGCCGGGCGCGACCCAGGGCGCTTTCGACTGGTATCCGCCCGGCCTGCTGCTGGCCTGGCTCACGGTCTACGGGCTGGCGATGCTGGTGAGCGTGAATTTGATGTTTTCCGGCGTGGAAGGTGGGCTGGAGGGAGAAATCCGACGCGCCATGGAGGTAATCCTCAAGGCCTACGACGAAACCCAGGGAGGCCGCCTGGATCCCCGGATACGCGAAATCGCCGACGGGCTGGCCCCCTTCGTTCCGGGCTGGCTGATATCGGCCTGGCTCATCGTGTTCGTCATCAATGGCGCGGTGGCCCAAGGGCTGCTGACCCGGATTGGCCAGGCCGCCCGCCCGACGCCAGCCTACACGGCGTTGGAGTTGCCGAATTGGCTGGGAATCCTGCTGGCTGGCGCGGTCGTGCTGTCTTTTTTACCGGGCGGGATTGGCGGATTCGGACGCAACGCGCTGCCGATCCTTGCAACCCCCTTTCTTCTTTGCGGACTTGCGGTTATACACACGCTTTCGCGGCGGGTGCCAGGTCGCGCCGCCGTGCTGGCGGCAGTGTATATGATGCTTGTAATACTGAGTTGGCTTTCCGCCGTGATCGCGATTTTGGGCTTGGCGGAGCAGTGGGTTGATCTGCGCCGCCGTTTTGGAAATTCCGGCGAGAAACCGGAGGGTGAGTGATGGAAATAATCCTTCTTGAACGGATCGAAAACCTTGGGCAGATGGGTGACGTGGTCAACGTCAAACCGGGCTTCGCGCGGAACTATCTGCTTCCGCAGAAAAAAGCGCTGCGGGCGACCGATTCTAACCGGTCCCTGTTCGAAACACAGCGCACGCAACTCGAGGCGGTCAATCTGGAACAGCGCTCGGAAGCCACGGCGGTCGCCGGGAAGCTCGAAGGGCTTACCGTCGTCGTGGTGCGTCAGGCAAGCGACAACGACCAGCTCTATGGCTCAGTCACGGTTCGCGACGCGGCCCAGGCAATCACCGACGCCGGCTTCACGCTGAACAGCAAGCAGGTGCAAATGGTCCGGCCGATCAAAAAGGTTGGGCTGCACCCGGTGACGGCCAAGCTCCACCCCGAAGTCAGCGTCACGGTAACGGTGAACGTCGCGCGCTCGGAAGAAGAAGCCTTACTGCAGGCTCAGGGCAAGAGCGTGTCGGCTGAAGCTGACATGGCCGAAGCCGAGAGCGACACCGAAGCGTTCTTCGACGCCGGCGCCGAACCCAACGCGGAATCCACCGAGGAACCCGCCGAGGAATCCGCCGAAGAATCCGCCGAGGAACCCGCCGAGGAAAACGGTGGGGACGGCGTTGAGGCAGATGAGAACGGAGCCGAACCCAACCCGGCCTGACCGCCTCGCCTCAACTCCAAAATTTCGGAATCGTCGCATGAGCTTCGAACGCATCGGCTTCGTTAATTCAAGATCCGAAAACGCTGTCGCCGCGGGAGAAGCGCTGAGAAAACGCTACGACCATGTCGACCCCGAGGAGGCCGACGTCATCGTCGTGCTGGGCGGCGATGGTTCGATGCTCGAGACACTGCACACCCATTTTGATCAGAACGTCCCACTCTACGGCATGAATCGCGGTACCGTCGGTTTTCTGATGAACGAATATCGCGAAGACGACTTGCCCGCGCGGCTCGACCGGGCGCAGCAAGTAGAGCTTCATCCGCTACGCATGACGGCGCGCACGGTCGATGGAGGACGCCTCGAAGCCAACGCGATCAACGAGGTCTCGCTGCTGCGCGAAACCCGCCAGGCGGCAAAACTCGCGATCAGGGTCGATGGCAAGATCCGGATGCCGGAACTGATCTGCGACGGCGCGCTGGTCGCCACACCGGCCGGAAGCACCGCCTATAACCTGTCGGCGCATGGACCCATCCTGCCAGTCGGCGCCGGGCTTCTGGCCTTGACCCCGATCAGCGCCTTCCGCCCACGGCGCTGGCGCGGCGCGCTGCTGCCATCCAGCGTCGAACTGCAATTCGACGTGCTGGAGGCGGAGAAACGGCCAGTCAGCGCGGTCGCGGATTATACCGAGGTACGCGAGGTAAACCGGGTGCGCATCACCATGAACCACGACATCAGCCTGAGCCTGCTGTTCGACCCCGAGCATAATCTCGAAGAACGCATCCTCAACGAACAGTTCATTCCCTGATTTTAAAAGACGCGGGCGACCACATGCATGATGGCGACACCCCAAAGCCAGACTCCGCCAAGAATCAAACTTACGACCACTAATCTGCGGATACTTAATCGACGCCCCAAAACCCTGATCGAAGCCCGGTGAAACATTTTCTCTTCCTTGGCCGTATCGAGTGGCGCGGACCATCTAAAAGAAAGTCATGCAATTTGCATGCCACTTCTCATGATTATTGTTTTTCAATAGGTTGTAACGATATCGCCAAGGTATCGTCAAACGACTGTTAAATATTCCGACACTCGCCGCCTAAATCAGGGCGTCGATGAAGTCACCGGTCGCAAGCGCGGGATCGGTCGACCGCATGATACCGCCCATGGTGGCAATCCCGGCGGCGCCGAATTCCATGCAGGCGCTGGCGTTGCCCGGTGTCAGCCCGCCCAGGGCAATGATTGGCAGCGGCGCCGCCCGGCAGATCCTGCGTAGGCCGCGAAGCCCGATCCGCGGGCCGTAGCCGGGCTTGCTGCTTGTCGCGAAGACCGGGCTGATGGTCGCGTAGTCGGCGCCGCAATCAGCGGCTAGCACCGCTTCCGAAATATGATGCGCGGAAACCCCGACCAGGGCTTCCTTACCCAGCGCCTCGCGCGCTTGCGCCACGGCGGCGGCCGATTGCACGTGCGCGCCCGGCGCGCCAACCTCGACCGCGGCATCAATATTGCCATTGATGACGACCCGCGCGCCGAGGGGCACCGCGACATCAACGATTTCCGCCGCGATCTCCACCAGCGCCGCCCGGCCGAGATCCTTTTCACGCACCATGATCCAGCGGCAACCGGCGGCGAGCGCCTGATCCACGATCTCCATCAAGGGCAAGTCGGTATGGCGTCGATCGGTAATCAGCAGCAGCGGCGGTGACGGCAGCGGATTGCTCACGACCTAGTGGCCTGGTTCAGCAACCCGAACATGATCTAAAGCTCGATCGCGCCGTCCACCGGGGTCGAGGCGGTGGCGTACAGTTTTCGCGGGATGCGCCCCGCCTCGAAGGCCAGACGTCCGGCCTCGATGCCGAGCCGCATGGCGCGGGCCATCTTGACTGGATCGCGCGCGCCGGCCACCGCACTGTTGAGCAGAATACCGTCGCAGCCAAGCTCAAGCGCCACAGCCGCGTCCGATGCCGTACCAACCCCGGCATCGACGATCACCGGCACGCTGACCTTTTCGCGGATGATGCGCAGGTTATAGGGGTTGCGGATGCCCATGCCGGAACCGATCGGCGCCGCCAGCGGCATCACGGCGGCACAGCCGATATCTTCCAGTTTCTTGCAGGTGATCGGGTCGTCGTTGCAATAGGGCAGCACAATGAAACCCTTGGCGACCAGCTCCTCGGCGCCACGTAGAAGCTGCTCGACATCGGGAAACAGCGTCTCGTCGTCGCCGATGACCTCAAGCTTGACCCAGTTGGTGCCCAGCGCCTCGCGCGCGAGCTCCGCGGTCAGCACGGCGTCGCGCGCGGTGAAACAACCGGCCGTATTGGGCAGCAGATGGAACCGGTCGCCGAGCAGGTCGAACAGCCCTTCGCCGCCGGCTTCCAAACTCACCCGGCGGACCGCAACGGTCACGATCTCGGCGCCGCTGGCCTCGATCGCGTCCATCATGATCTGCTGGTTGGGATAGCGCGACGTGCCGATCATCAGCCGCGAACTGAATGATTTGCCGGCAATGACCAGCGAATTAGTGGCAACCTTGGCGTCCATACTGCTTTTATCCTCCGCGCACGATGTGCACGATTTCAATACTGTCGTTGGGTTCCAACCGAGTCTGGGCCCAATCGGCGCGCGGCACAACCTCACCATTGCGGGCAATGGCGAGGCCGCCCTTGTCGAGATCGACCCCGGCGCCGGCCACCAGATCGCGCAGCGTCTGGTCGCTCCATGGCTGGTCCTCGCCATTCAGCCGGATATTGCCGCTCATCGTTGATTCCTCATGCCGCCGGCGCGGTTTGGCGCTGAAAACGCTCCAGCAGAAACGGTCGGATCGATTCCTCCACCACGCCGTCGTCAAAATAGCGCGTTATGGCTCGCGCCGTCACCGGAGCAAGCAATATGCCGTTACGGTGATGCCCGGTGGCCAGCACCAGCCCGTCGACCGCCGTCGGGCCGAGAATGGGTGCGTCGTCACGGCTGGCCGGCCGCAGCCCGGCCCAGCTTTCAATCACCGGCTGGTCGTAGACCGATGGCAGCACGTCCCAGGTCAGGCGCAACAACTCAAGCAGCCCGCCGGCGGTCAGCCCGGTGTCGAATCCCATCTCCTCGACGGTGGCGCCAACGATCAGCCTGCCGTCGCTCTTGGGCGCCAGGTAGATCGATGGCACGATACCGTTGCCCGGCCCCCACACCACATGATCGAGCAGCGGCGCCCCGTCGGGCATGCGGATCGCCAACATCTGACCCTTGAGCGGACGCACCGGCGGGCGGGCGGCTTCAGGCAGGCCCGGAATGTTGCGCGACCAGGCGCCCGCGGCCAGCACGACCGCTTCCGCCGCCACCGTCTCGTCGCCGACGCGCAGCCCTGTGACACGGCCAGCGTCGACCAGTACCTCGTCAACCGCGGTCTGTTCGCGAAGGGTACCGCCGGCGGCAAGAAACGCCTGCTTCAGGGCGGCGCCGACCTTGCGGTTATCGACCTGATGATCGAGCCGGCTGTAAATCGCCCCGGTGACGCGGCGCGGCAAATGCGGCTCACGCTCACGGGCCTGATGGCCGTTCAACCATTCGACCTCGACCCCCAGCGTACGGAAATACTCGAACCTGTGCTGAAGATGCTCGGCGTCGTCGCGATCGAGCCCAACGACCAGCGTGCCCTCGGTTCGGTAATCGACATCGATGCCCGATGCCGCGCTCAGTTCAGCGGCGAAATCCTGCCACATATCCCGGCTTTCCAGCGCCAGCGGCAACAGCGCCTCTTCGCCATGCTCGGCCTCGACCTGCGGCGCCAACATGCCGGCCGCCGCCCAGGTCGCCGCCATGCCCGCCTGGTCGCGCTCAAACACGGTCACCGCGCGCCCGGCGCTGGCCAGCCGCCAGCCGATCCCAAGGCCGCAGATGCCGCCGCCAAGAATTGCGATCATGACGCCTGGCCCCACCCGGCGGGTAAACTCGGCAAATTTGTAGCTGGCGAAATATTCATTCTCCTCGACCGTTCGATTGCGATCGGGAGCCGGTTCAGGAAAACGCAGGGAACGGCAGGAATCCTTGCGTGACGGCTCCCTCCGCTGGTGTTAGCCAGTTCAGGTTCTATGGGTGTGCTCTCAGCCCTGTCGGACACCCCAGGTCACGCATCAAAAGTGATCGCCCCGACGCCCGTTGTCAAGGACGCCAAAGACAACTGTCACACCCCGGTGCTGTCGATCCGCGACACCCAGTATTCCCAGGCCCGGTCCATGCCAAGCGGACTCATCTGGCGGGCGGTGCATTTTTCGACCTCGGTTGGCGACAGAAACTTAGGCTCGCCGAGTTGTAGCGCCTGAAGCTGCAGCTTGGCGTTGACCTGCAGATAGACCGCCGTCATCACCGCCTCTTTCAGACTGACGCCAGCACATACGCTGCCATGACCGCGCATCAGGGCTACCGGTCCGCCGCCCAGCGAGGCGGCGAGATCGCGTCCCTGCTCCATGTTGACGACCAGAAGATCGGTCTCGCCAAACTTGGCGGTAATGTCCCAGGTCGGGATATTCGCGCCTATCACGGCGCAGACATGGGCGATCGGCCTGAGCGGCGCATCGGTCACGCTGAACGGGATCAACTCATGCGAATGGTTGTGAATCACGGAATTCACTTCCGGACGCTGTTCGTAGATCGCACCATGAATGAAGCGTTCGCCATAGGGGGTGCGGTCGCGTGGATCGACGGCGACTCCGTCGATGCTGAATTCCATGATGTCGTCAGGGGTGATGAGTTCGGGCGCGCGCGAGCGCGACAACAGGTAGCGGTCCGGGTTCTTGGGGTGGCGCATACTGATATGGCCGAACGCATCGACCACCCCTTCGCGCGCCAAAATCCGGTTGGCGATCGCAAGCTCGCGCAGATAGCTCATCAGCTCTTCCATTATTTTCTCCCTCTGGATAGATATGCCGGGTGGCTGGCGGAAGCTCAGCCCTTGCCGCGCGCCTGGGCCTTGGCCCAGCTATCGCGCAACCCGATGGTGCGGTTGAAAACGAGATGCCCGGTGGTCGATTCCGGATCGCGGCAGAAATAGCCCTGGCGCTCGAATTGGACCACCGCCGCGCCGGCATCCGCCAGCGCTGGTTCCAGCAGGGCGCCGTCAAGTCGCTCCAGCGAGTCCGGGTTGAGTCCGTCCGTCGCCTCGCCGCCACCGGGTTCCTCGGCCGAATACAAGGAATCGTAAAGCCTGATCTCGGCCGGGATCGCGTGCGCCGCCGACACCCAGTGGATGGTGCCCCGGACCTTGCGCCCGTCCGGCGCATCGCCGCCGCGCGTCGCCGGATCGTAGCTGCAGCGCAGTTCGATCACTTCGCCGGCCGCATCCTTCACCACCTCGTTGCAGGTCACAAAATAGGCGTAGCGCAGCCTGACCTCGCGCCCCGGCGATAGACGAAAGAACTTGCGCGGCGCCTCTTCCATGAAATCGCCGCGTTCGACATAGAGTACGCGCGAAAATGCCACCTGGCGCGTGCCGGCCGCCGGATCGCCCGGGTTGTTCAGTGCCTCCAGCAATTCGCCTTCGCCCTCGGGATAGTTTTCGATGACGAGTTTGAGCGGCCGAAGCACCGCCATGCGGCGCGGCGCGGTCCGGTTCAGCTCCTCGCGCACGCAATGGTCCAGCATCGCCACCTCGACCATGCTGTCGCTACGGGTTACGGCCAGTCGCGCCACGAATTCACGGATTGCGGCGGGCGGCACCCCGCGGCGGCGCAGCCCGGCCAGCGTCGGCATGCGGGGATCGTCCCAGCCTTCGACGTGACCGTCCTGGACAAGCTGGTTCAGGCGGCGCTTGGACAGCACGGTATGGGTCAGGTTGAGGCGTGAAAATTCATACTGATGCGGCACCGCGGGCACCGGCAGGTTGCCGATCAGCCAGTCATAAAGCGGCCGGTGATCGGCGAATTCCAGCGTGCACAACGAATGCGTCACGCCTTCGATGGCATCGGACTGGCCATGCGCGAAATCGTACGTCGGATAGATGCACCAGTCATCGCCAGTGCGGGGATGGGTAGCCCGTAGAATGCGGTACAGCACCGGATCGCGCAGGTTGATGTTGCCTGACGCCATGTCGATGCGAGCCCGGAGCACGCGTGCGCCATCGGGAAATTCACCTTCCCGCATTCGGCGGAACAGGTCGAGATTTTCGTCAACGGGCCGATCGCGCCATGGGCTGTCGCGTCCCGGTTCGGTCAGCGTACCGCGATACTCGCGCATTTCGTCGGCGCTCAGATCATCGACATAGGCGTTGCCGTTCTGGATCAGATGCAGGGCCCAATCGAACAACCGGCCGAAATTGTCCGAGGCGTAATAAAGATACTCCCCCCAAACGACGCCGAGCCAGCGCAGGTCGGCCTCGATGGCATCGATAAAGGCCTGCTCTTCCTTGACCGGGTTGGTGTCGTCGAAGCGCAGGTGGCAGCGCCCGCCGAACTCCTGGGCGATCCCGAAATTCAGGAAAATCGACTTGGCATGTCCAATATGCAGGTAGCCGTTGGGCTCTGGCGGGAAACGGGTGACGACGCCGTCATGCCGGCCAGACACCAGATCGTCACGAACCAGATCACGGATGAAATCCCGTGCGCCTTCGCCCTCTTCCAAATTTCCGTCCTGCATTCTGTCGCGCTCTTTATCGCCCGCCCCTTCGTTCGCCGCAGCGTATAGCACGGGCCCGGCGGCGGCGCGAAGGCGGATAATAAATTACCGCCGCTCGGTCAGCTCTATCTCGTAGCCGTCGGGATCCTTGAAGAAGGCAATCCGGTTGGGATTTTCGGGCCGCGCCTGGTGCGGCTCGACGGTGAACTCGACCCCGGCGGCCTTGAGGTTGGCCGCCACCTGCCCGACATCGGCCACAAGCAGCGCGATATGACCATAGGTGTTGCCATGGGTGTAATCCGCTGGCGGCTCGTGCTCCTGCACGATTTCGAGCGCATGGTTGGACGCCTCTTCCCCATAGCCCACATAAGCAACCGATTCGCCGCGATCCGGGCTTTCGCGCAGCCGCATGACGGTCATACCGAGCAACCCGGTATAGAAGTCCACCGAGCGGTTCACATCGCGCACCCGCAACATGGTGTGGCGAATTCGTACATCTCCAAGGCCGGCCGTTGCCGCATCACTCATGATTTTTCCCTCTGTTTTTTCGTCGTGACGAATTCTGCACCGCCGGCGCGCGCGCGTACAGGGTACGCCTTGAGCAGGCGATTGCCCTCGACTAGGCTCTGTTCCGGTAAAGACGCAAAGGACGATCCCAGCCATGACCGCATCCACCGGCGGCAGGACACGAATTCCCTACCGGTTCTACAGGGACGCCGACCTCTACGAACGGGAACTGGAACGCATATTCTACGGCCCGACCTGGAATTACGTCGGGCTGGAATGCGAAGTGCCCAACGCAGGAGATTTCCGACGGGTCCATGTCGGCGAGCGGGAAGTACTCGTGCTGCGAACCGCCGAAGGCGGCATTAACGTGATCGAAAACCGCTGCGCCCATCGGGGCGCCCAGATCTGCCAGGCGCTGTCGGGCAACAGTGGCGGCGGCTTGATGTGCCCTTATCACCAGTGGACCTACGATCTAGACGGCAAGCTGACCGGGTTGCCGTATCGTCGCGGCATCAAGGGCAAGGGGGGCATGCCACCGGATTTCGATCTCGCCCGGCACAGCCTCAACCGGCTGAAGGTCGAGGTGCTGAACGGCGTGGTTTTCGCCAGCTTCGATGCACCGCCACCGCTGTCGGACTATCTCGGCCCACAAATGTTGCATTTTTTTACCCGCGTTTTTGACGGGCGACCGCTGCGCCTGGTCGGCTACCAACGGCAGATGATCGACTGCAACTGGAAACTCCAATTGGAGAATTTGAAGGATCCGTAC